>JAULXU010000106.1:0-3181 GCA_032118285.1 Ilumatobacteraceae bacterium | reverse complement strand
GGAGGGCGACGGGACGGGCGCCATCCGACAGGTGCGCGAACTCGCGCGTCTGCCACACGACTGACGGCTCAGGGTGCCGCCGTAGCGGCGAGACACACCACGGTGCGCGCACCGGCACGCACCAGGGCATTGGCTCCTTCGCGCAGCGTGGCCCCCGTGGTGATCACATCGTCGATGAGCAGCACCCTCGGAGCGTGCCACAGCGGCCGCGAACGGAAGCTGGGCCCGACGAGCCGCTCACGCCGGTCCCTGCCTGTTTGCGGCAGTGCATGCCGTTCACGGACGAGGAGGCGCCGGCACGGCAGGCGCATGAGGCGCGCCACCTCGCGTGCCAGCAGCTCGGCGGGGTCGTAGCCGCGCTCGGCGATACGACGGGCCGAGGTGGGTGCCCAGGTAACGACGTCGACGAGGGCCGTGTCGTCCACCCGCTCGACGAGGTGCGGTGCGAGCGCGCGTACCGATCGCCGAGCGTTCCGGTACTTGAGCCCCAGCACGGCCCGGCGAGCTGCTCCCGAGTGAACGAGCGGCGCACGTGCAGCGTGCGAGGCAGGCTGGAAGGAGCGCTCACAATCTGCGCAGAGCGACGAGCCGGACCGACCGCAGGACACACAGCATTCGACGAACAACATGCCCACGTTGTACCCACGGGGTGTGACGTGGTTCGGGCCTGCACCGACGCGGCCGGGTCAGCAGGGGCCGTGCAACTCCCGGTTGCGCTGGCGGTAGGGCTCCAGCAGCTCGGGGTGGGTGAAGATCCAGAACCGACCCTCGCGGACCGCGTCGAGCACCATCGCCGCAACCGACCGGGGATCGATCGCGGTCTGTTCGACCATCCGGATCATCTCGTCGTTCGCTGCTCGTGCCGCCCGTTTCTTCTCGGTATTGCGGAGCTCGGTCGGGCGGTTGCGCTGGCTGGCGAAGATGTTGGTACGAACGAACCCCGGACACAGAACACTGACACCGACCTCGGTGCCCTCGAGCTCGGCGCGCATCGTCTCACTGATACCGACGACCGCGTACTTCGTCGCCGAGTAGGGGGCGGCGCCGGGGAGGGGGCTCAGGCCCGCCATCGAGGCCGTGTTGACGACGTGTCCGCCATCGGGGTTGGCGAGAAGCATTGGCAGGAAAGCCTGCAGACCGTGCACCACGCCCCAGAGGTTGACGTCGATCACCCACTTCCAGTCCTTCAGCGTGAGTTCCTCGAGTCGTCCGCCCCCGCCCACACCGGCGTTGTTGCAGAGCAGATGGCAGGTGCCGAAGCGGGAACGGACATCAGCGGCGAGTCCCTCCATCGCCTCGGCATTCGTGACGTCGACACGGTGCGCGTACACACCCAGCTCCCGGGCGGTGCTCTGCAGGGGCGCCTCCTCGACGTCGGCAATCACCACCTGCATTCCCGCTGCGCGGAATGCCTCCGCCATCGCCCGACCGATCCCGCTCGCGCCGCCTGTCACCACGGCGACTTTCCCCCCGAGTTCCTTCATGACGGCGACCGTAGCCGTCCACCGGACGGCGATTCGCCCGACACGCGGCGGCGACTGGCCGACCGAGTGAATCCGGCAGGCTCAGTAGCGATAGTGCTCGGGCTTGAACGGCCCACTCGGATCGACCCCGAGGTACTCGGCCTGCTCGTCGGTGAGGCGAGTGAGCTTGACGCCGAGCGCCTCGAGGTGCAACGACGCAACCTTCTCGTCGAGGTGCTTGGGCAGGACGTGCACCCCGAGCGGGTAACGCTCGGGGTGATTGAAGAGGTCGATCTGCGCAATGACTTGGTTGGAGAACGAACAGCTCATCACGAAGCTCGGATGACCCGTGGCACAACCAAGGTTCACGAGGCGGCCCTCGGCGAGGACGATCACCGAATGACCATCCGGGAAAGTCCACAGATCGGTTCCGGGCTTCAACTCGTCGCGAACTGCGCCGCTGCGGGCGAGACCCGCAATGTCGACCTCGGAGTCGAAGTGCCCGATGTTGCACACGATGGCGTTGTGCTTCATGCGGAGCATGTGCTCCACCGTGATGATGTGCTCGTTACCCGTGGCCGACACGACGATGTCGGCGACGCCTACAACATCCTCCATCGTGGTGACCTGGTAGCCCTCCATCGCGGCCTGAAGCGCACTGATGGGGTCGATCTCGGTGACGATCACGCGGGAGCCCTGCCCGCGCAGGGACTGGGCACACCCCTTGCCCACATCGCCATACCCGCACACCACGGCAACCTTCCCGGCGAGCATCACGTCGGTGGCGCGATTGATGGCGTCGACCAATGAGTGGCGGCAGCCGTAGAGGTTGTCGAATTTGCTCTTGGTGACCGAGTCGTTGACGTTGATGGCGGGGAACAGCAACTCTCCCATCGAGTGCATCTTGTAGAGCCGCTTCACGCCCGTCGTGGTCTCCTCGGTGACACCGCGGATACCCGCCGCCATCCGCGTCCACTTCGTCGGGTCCGACTTGAGCGAGCGCTGCAGGAGGCCGAGCACGATGGCGAGCTCGGGGTTCGAGGCAGTCGTGGGATCGGGCACGACACCGGTTCGCTCGTACTCGACGCCCTTGTGCAGGAGCAGTGTGGCGTCGCCGCCGTCGTCGAGGATCATGTTCGGGCCATCACCGTCTGGCCACGTCATCATCTGCTCGGTGCACCACCAGTACTCCTCGAGCGTCTCGCCCTTCCATGCGAAGACCGGAACACCGCTCGGGTTCTCGACCGAACCGTTGGGCCCCACGGCAACGGCTGCAGCCGCGTGATCCTGGGTGGAGAAGATATTGCAACTGGCCCAGCGCACCTCGGCGCCGAGCTCGACCAGCGTCTCGATGAGCACAGCGGTCTGGATCGTCATGTGCAGGGATCCCGAAATCCGGGCACCTCGCAGGGGCTTGCTCGCCCCGAAATCCTTGCGGAGCGCGCGTAGACCCGGCATCTCGTGCTCGGCCAGGTGAATCTCCTTGCGCCCGAACGGCGCAAGGGAGAGGTCGGCGACCCGGAAGTCCCGGCGATCGGCAAGAGAACTCGAGGACATCACTACTCCAGGTGTGCGGGGACGCTGAGACTACCGGCCCTCCACAACGGCCTCGTTGATCCCCGCTACCCGTTGCGGTATCCGTAGTCTCGCGTCGTGCCCGACTCACAACGACGGAGGAACCGACTCTCCACCAACGAGTCGTACGTCGTCTGGGGTCT
>JAULXU010000105.1:0-2146 GCA_032118285.1 Ilumatobacteraceae bacterium | reverse complement strand
GGCCCCGACGAGGCTGTCGCGGCCGTGGAGGAGCTCGCGCGATTGCACGGCCCACGCTGGGGGGACCCGACGCTCCATGAGGTGGACTGGCTGCAGCGCCGCGCCGCGGCGGGCGACGCCGAACAGCTGGCGGGTCTGTACTCGATGCTCCTGCCGGGGTTTCTCGCGACCCTCGGTGGTGCGGTCGATGCAGGCACCGACGGAAGGGGCACCGCCTTTCTCGAGGAGCTCGCCCGGAGAATCCCCGCCTATGTCGCGGGCCTCGGTGAGCCATGGACCGTCACCCACGGCGACTACCGACTCGACAACCTCCTGTTCTGCCGCGAGCCGGGCAGTCCGCCGTGCACGGTGGTGGACTGGCAGACGCCGGGGCACGGAAACGGGGCAGTAGACCTCGCCTACTTCATCGGCGCCGGACTCCTTCCGCCCGAGCGAAGGGAGATGGAGTGGGACCTCGTCGCGCGCTGGCGCGCCGGTGTGGAGGCCCACGGTCACGTGCTCGACCCCGACGCCGTCGATCGGGACTACCGGCGCGGAGCGGTGTCGGGGGCGATCATGGCGGTCATCGCCTCGCAGATCGTCGGCCGCACGGAGCGGGGCGACCGGATGTTCGTGGCAATGGCGGAGCGTCATGTGCTCCAGGGCATCGACAACGGATCATTGGAGGCGATGTGAAGGGACGGGGTCGGACATGAACGAGTGGAACTACGGATTGCTGTGGAAGGGAATCGCCCGGAGGGACCCGGAGCGGCCGGCCCAGCGGTTCGGGGACCGCATCGACACCTGGGGCGGGTTCCATGGGCGTGCCAACGCCCTCGCCGTCGACATGGTGTCGGCGGGTCTGGGGCGCGGGGCGAAGGTGGCCCAGTACCTGCACAACTGTCCGGAGTACCTCGAGTCCGTCTTCGCCGCATTCCTCGGCGGGTTCGTCCCCGTCAACACCAACTATCGCTACGGCGCCGACGAGATCGTCTACCTGTTCGAGAACTCCGATGCCGAGGCCGTGGTGTTCCACGGGGTGTTCACGCCGCTCGTGGCGAGCGTTCGGGACCGTCTGCCTGGTGTGCGGCGCTGGTACATGGTCGCGGACGACGCGGTCTCCACCGTGCCGGACTGGGCCGTCGACTACGCGACGGTGGTCGCATCCCCGGTGGACGAGGTGGTGCCGGCGTCGCCCCTCTCGGGGGACGACCTGTTGTTCCTCTACACCGGGGGCACCACGGGCATGCCGAAGGGCGTGATGTGGCGTCACGAGGACCTCATCACCGTGCTCGGTCGCGGAGCCAACGCGATCCTCGGCATACCGGAGGGCGCCGACGTCGGGGAGCTCGTCGATCGGGTGGGTCAGGAATGGCCGAGCCACACCACGCACGTGGCCTGTCCGCTGATGCACGGCACGGGGCAGTTCTCCGCCTACATCGCGCTCGCACTCGGGGGAGCCGTCTCGACATCGGTGAACCGGACCTTCGATGCGGCGTCGCTGTGGGCCGATGTGGAGCGCCACCGCGCCAGTGCCGTGGTGATCGTGGGACAGGCATTCGCCGGCCCCATGCTCGAGGCGCTCGATGCGTTCCCCGGTCGATGGGATCTCTCGAGCGTCCTGCAGATGGGGTCGTCGGGCGTCATGTGGAGCCAGGACAACAAGGAGGGTCTGCTCGAGCACATTCCCGGGATGGTCATCACCGACACGTTCGGTTCCTCCGAGGCCATCGGCATGGGCAGTTCCGTGGCGGCCAGGGGAAGGGCGATGCGCACGGCGCAGTTCACGCTCGGGCCCAACTGCGTCGTGTTCACGGAGGACGGCAGGCGGGTCGAACCGGGATCGGGGGAGAGGGGTCTCGTGGCCGTCGGCGGCGCGATTCCCCTCGGCTACTACAAGGACGAGGCAAAGACGGCGCAGACTTTCCGCGTCTTCGAGGGCCGGCGCTGGACCGTCCCGGGCGACTGGGCGGAGGTGAACTCGGACGGCACCCTCCACCTGCTCGGCCGGGGATCGGTGTGCATCAACACCGGCGGGGAGAAGGTCTTTCCCGAGGAGGTGGAGGAGTGTCTCAAGACGCACGCCACCGTGCGCGATGCCGTCGCCGTGGGAGTGCCCGACCCGCGCTTCGGAGAGGCCATCTGCGCCGTCGTCGAGGCGACGACG
>JAULXU010000104.1:0-10271 GCA_032118285.1 Ilumatobacteraceae bacterium | reverse complement strand
GGAGGGCGTCACGGAGGGGGGAGCGACGCCGGCCCCCCCGCATCCCGGGGTCGATCCCGCAGAATGGCTCGCGGTACTCCTGTCCCGCGACGAGAACGGCGCCGTGGATGCCGATGCGGTCGCTCATGCCTTCCGGCACGTGGAACTGGATGCGGCCATGATTCGTCACATCGAGTCCATGCTCACCACACACGGCATCACCGTCGGCGCACTCGAACCCGACATCTCCGGACCTCTCGACCGTCCCGCCCCGCCGCGGCGACCCCTGCGACGTCCCCTCATCCACGGCGGGGACTCGCCGGACGCGGTGCGCATCTACCGCGCCGAGATCGCCCAGATTCCCCTGCTCACCGCCGAGGAGGAACGCGTTCTCGGACGGTCGATTCGTGCCATGCAGGAGGCCCGGGCGGAGATGGATCGGGGAAGGCCCGGCGCGGAGCGTCGCCGCGAACTGCGCCGCGTCATCGCCGAGGGCGAGGGGGCCTACGAGCACCTGATCACGGCCAACCTTCGACTGGTCGTGTCGATCGCCCGTCGCTACGACGGTCGGGAACTGCAGCTCCAGGACCTCATCCAGGAGGGGAACATCGGATTGATGCGAGCGGCCGAGAAGTACGACTGGGAGAAGGGCTTCAAGTTCTCCACCTATGCGACCTGGTGGATACGTCAGGCGATGATGCGGGCGATGGCCGATCAGGGGCGAACCATCCGCATTCCGAGCCACGTGGTCGAACTGATTCATCGCATGATGAAGGCCGAGCGCGATCTGACCACCGAGCTGGGTCGTGATCCCTCGCTCGAGGAGGTGTCCGATCGTTCGGGCATCGACCCGGCGCGCATCGAGGATCTCCGGACGCTGTCCTCGGCGACGCTCAGCCTCGATCAGCGGGCCGGTCGCGAAGACGAGAACGACACCACCGTCGGCGACATCGTCGACGACAAGAGCGAGGATTCCTCCCCGGAGGACGTCATGCTGCGACGACAACTGGTGGCAGCCGTGACGGCCGAGCTCGCCCACCTTCCGGAGCGCGATCGCACCATCCTCGACAGGAGATTCGGGATCTCGTCGGGTCGTCCCGAGACCCTCGACGAAGTGGCTCGCCGGGAGGGCGTGACGCGCGAACGGATTCGCCAGATCGAGCAGAAGACGCTGGCACGTCTCCGCCATCCGAACAACAGCCGGCGCCTGCGGGCCTTCCTCGACGGCAACTGAGGCCCCGTCGACTCGGGTCGTCGCTGATAATGTGGGATTCCCTTCCGGGGTAGCTCAGTTGGCAGAGCGACGGACTGTTAATCCGTTGGCCGTGGGTTCGAGCCCCACCCCCGGAGCCAATGTGTCCCGGCCTTTCGCGGGAGCACGGGCCGGTAGCTCAGTGGTCAGAGCAGGGGACTCATAATCCCTGGGTCGTGGGTTCGATCCCCACCCGGCCCACCCTCGCGGCGGGATTCAGACCTCGACGACGTCGAGGCGGAGCCCTGATCCGACCGGCACCGAGTCCCGTCGCAGCGCGGTCTCGTCGACCTCCCACGTGTGGGACCCCGGGTTCGCCCGGCGCATCTGGACGAAATTGAAGCGATCGGTTGAGAAGGGGCGCAGGCCGGCATCGGAACACGCCGCCAGGAAGCCGGTGTCCTCGCCCACGTTGAGGGCGGGGAAACGGATCGAGCCGAGTCGCGAGCGGTCCACGAGGAGGGTGGGTCCCGCGACGAGACCGATGCGGAAGTATTCCTTGTCGGGGTGGCGCAGAACCGTGGTGCCGTCGGACTCGAAGTGCATGTAGACCGAACGCTTGCCGAGGACGGCGGAGTCCGTGATCCTGCGGGCCAGGAGCATGTCGGACAGGTAGTGCGGGCCGTACCAGTCGTCGTCGTCGAACTTGGCGAACCAATCGCCGTCCCCCGCATCGACACCGGCGTTCAGGCATTCCCCGAGCGTCCGGGTCGCGGGCATCTCGACGAGGATCGCGCCGGGAAATTCGGACAGGCGGTTCCGCAGGTCGGGGATGTCGAATCCATCGCCGTGGGCGACGAGGATCGGCCGGACGAAGGGATGGAGTTGGCGCCGCACGTTGTCGAAGGCGAACCCGACCTGGCCCGGGCGGTTCGTGGCGATGATGACGTCGACAGTGGGTTTCGAGTCCTCGACCGCGGGCAATCCGGCGGCGCGGAGGATGCGTCCGGAGACGTGCTCGGCGGAGTGGGAGCCCATCACGCGCCGCCAACCGAGATGGGCGGTGCGGTCGCGCGCGGTCGGGTCGAGGAGGTTCGTGAGGACATCGGCGATCTCGGCGCGGCCGCTCGGCATCGGCACGTCGGAGCCGAAGATCTCCTCGACCCCGCGGTGGGGAACGGAGACGACCGGCGTGCGCGACGTCAGGGCGGCGAAAAGGGAGGGATCGATCCGATCCTGTGAAGGGTGGGCGTGGAGGACAATGTGCCGGTCTCGAAGATGTTCGGCCCTGGTGGCGGCAAGGCTCTTTCGCAGGACCGACGTCGTCACATCATGCGGATACCGCAGACGCCGGCGTCTCCGGGGTGAATCGTCGAGGATGGAGAGGGTTCCCACTTCGCGTGCCCCGAGCAGGAGGTCGTCGAGGTCGGGCAGACGGTGGGGGCGCCGTGCCGGGGTCCAGAGGGGGGCGAAGCAGATGTGGACACCATCGGGCGCGGACTGTGCGCGGGGCCCCGGAACTCGGTGCGCAGCGATGCCCGGAACAACGACGATGGGAGTCCCTCGATGAGAGTGCGCCAGCTCAGCCGCACGGACGTTCGACTCGACCACGACGACGTCGGCCGGTGCACCGAGGCCGCCGGGGAGCGGTCCCGAGTCGCTCACATCCCAGAGAACGCGTGGCTGGTCATGCGTCCCTGCGGTCCCGAGCAGGGAGCGCACCGCGCGTGCCGCCGATCCCTTCCGTGAGAGGCGGCCGACCTCGGCGATGACGAGATCGGTGTCGAGGAACTGGTGGTCGAACCAGGCCGGATCGGCGGGGACGATGCCGAGCGCCCCGCCGAGCTCGGCGAGGAGGTCATCTCGCACCGCGGCCAGTGCGACACCGGGCTGACGTGGCGCCTCCAGGGAAGGAAGATGCAGACGCCCCCCGGACGTGCGGCGGCGCCGCGGGCGGCCGACGAGGGAGCGGATGCGTGTCGGAAGAAGACGCCAACCCGTCGAGCGGCGAAGGTCGACGATGAGATGCCCCACCAGATACGGGGTCGAGGCCCGGAGACGGGAGCGATCCATTCGTCGGGCGGCCGAGTCGAGAAGCACCCGTGCACGCAGGGCTTCGAGCCGGCGCTCGGCCCGCACGACCGCCTCGGGAGTCACACCCATGCGATGTCCGTGCGTGGTCCGGAACCCACCGGGGTCGTGCCCCGCAGAATCTCGCCGTCCTCGATGTTCCAGGTGTGCGAGGCGGTGTCGGCACGACGGTGGAGCATGAAATTGAAGCGGTCGGTGGAGAAGATGTCGAGTCCCGCCGCCGCACAGTCCTCGAGGAAACGCGAGTCGGTGCCGCGGGGAAGCGAGGCGAAGCGGATCGATCCGAGTGCGTCGCGGCGAACCAGCAACGTTCCGCCCTGGACCGTGGAGACGTTCTGGAACTCGCGGCCCGCGAACCGCAGGACGGTGCGGTCCGGACCCTCCAGATAGACGTAGTTCGTCCGCTTGCCGAGAATCGGAGCATCGGTGTACAGCCTGGCGAGGAGCATGTCGGACAGATAGGCCTCGCCGTACCAGTCGTCGTCGTCGAACTTGGCGAACCAGTCTGCGGTGGACACCTCGAGGGCGGCGTTGAGGCACTCGCCGAGTGTCCTCTCCGGGGGAAGGTGGAGGTGGACCGCGCCGGGGAACCCGGTGAGGCGACTCCTGACATCGTCGTGATCGAAGGTGTCGCTGTTCGTGACGAAGATGAGCCGCTTGTTCGGATGATCCTGTCGGCGGTAGGAATCGAGCGCGAATCCGGTCTGTTCGGGTCTATTGGACACGAGTATCACGTCCACCGAGGGTGGCTCGGGGGCGGAAGCTTCGATGCCGACTGCGCCGAGGATCTCGACCATGCGATGCGCGTAGGTGTGCCGCGACAGCACGTGCCGCATGCCCCTCTGTCCGAGGCGGTCGCGGGTGTCCGGATCCATGAGGGAACCGAGCACGCTCGCGGCATCGGCCCGGGTGGAGGGAGAGGGGACGAGTTCGCCGAAGAGGGCATCGACGGCCTCCGATGGCGTGGACACCACCGGAGTGCGACAGGCGAGGAGTTCGAACACCCGGCGCGCGAGCATGGTCGGTGACCCGAGGACGGAGTTCGTGTTGAGAAACACGCCGTGGGTGCGGTAACGGCGCAGCATGGTGGCGTAGTCGAGTGTTCCGCGCACCCAGGGCCCGAAGTCTGCGCCCTCGAAGCCGCCGACGGCGTCGGTACCGGCCTGGCGGTCGTAGATGACGAGGTCTCCGGCCTCGGTCGCGCCGTGGAGGAGTTCGGTGAGCATCGCCACCCGTTCGGGGTATTGACCGCCCCGCCACGACCCGGCGAAGCAGATCTCGCGGTTCTCGCCCTGGATGCGTCCGATCGGATTGTGGATGCGCGGCTGGGCGGCGAAGGTGAGGGAATGGACCCGGTCATGGCCGAGGGCCTCCCGGTAGCGCTCGACGACATTCGCGTCGGTGGTGAAGATGTGATCGAAGGCCCGTGCAGCCGGCAGGAACTGATCGAAGTGGACCGGGTCCTCCTTGTTCCAGAACACCGACGGGATGCCGCGGGCGCGAGCCTCGGAGAGGACGCACTCCATCTCGGGCTTCTGCCCGAACCGACTGAACGCACCCTGCCAGCCACCGCCACTGGCGTTCCAGGCGCTCTCCGCGAACACGAACTGGGTGCCTGTCATCTGATCCTGCCAGCGTTCGCGCGAGGCCGGGAGCAACGTGATCTCGTGGGCGAAGCAGGCGTGGGAGAACTCGTCGAGGAAGGAAAGTGCGGTCTCGGAACGCTCCGGGACGACAGGTCCGGCGGACCAGGCGGCCGGCTCTCGTGCCGTGCGGACCCTGGCCCGAATGCCGGCGACCAGCTCACGGAGACGACGCGGTGCCTTGCGCCAACCGGCGAGCCGACGCAAATCGACAATCAGAGTGCCGATCTTCATCGCGGCTGACGAGCGCAGCACGCGCATCTCGTTCCGATGTCTCTCCTCGGAAGTGGCCAGCTCGCGCTGGAGACGTTTCACTTCATCTGCCTCGGGGTCCGTCTCGACTCTCGAGGCAGAGGGCGGCGGGGGCGAAGACGGGTCGGAGGTCATGAAGGTCGGGTTGGTCGACGACACACTACTTCCGGGGCCATGAGCGCGCCGGAAGGTCGGTCCGTGACCAGACCGGTGGTCCTGCCGTGCGACGGGTGCCGAGATTCAACCCTGGGCGAGCACGGCCGCGACGATGCGATCGGCGGCCTTGCCGTCCCACAGTGCCGGCCTGCGAGCGGGCGCAGGATTCAGGAGTTCCTCCTCGACGGCGCCGACGATGCGGGCCGGGTCCGTGCCCACGATGGTGTTCGTCCCCTCGGTGACCGTGAGGGGACGCTCGGTGTTGTCCCGCAGGGTGAAGCACCGCACTCCGAGCACCGTCGTTTCCTCCTGGATGCCGCCCGAATCGGTGAGCACGAGCCTGGCGGCGCGCTGCAATGCCACGGAGGCGAGGTAACCCACCGGTTCGAGGAGGGTGATGCGCTGTGGCAGCGGCGTGTCGACACTGAAGCGGGCCCGCACCCGTGGATGCACGGGCCACACCAGCGGCAGTCTCTCGGCGATGCGCCCGAGTGCGGTCATGAGGACGCCGAAGACACGGGGATCGTCGACATTGGAGGGCCGGTGCAGGGTGAGCAAGCCATAGGCCGATCCCGCCGGGAGGCCGGTGAGTCCCGGCACGTCGACGGAGGCGGCACGGTCGACGTGTGAGAGAAGTGTGTCGACCATGACGTTTCCCACGAGCTCGATCGCCCCGTCGGGGTACCCCTCGGTGCGGAGATTCTCGACGCCGTCGGGCGACGGAGCCAGCAGGAGGGTGCTGAGGCGGTCGGTGACGAGTCGGTTGATCTCCTCGGGCATGGACAGGTCGCGGCTTCGCAGACCGGCCTCGACATGGGCCACCCGCACGCCGAGCTTGGCCGCGACGAGGGCACAGGCGACGGTGGAGTTCACGTCGCCGACGACCACCACCCAATCGGGCTGCTCCGCCATCAGAACGGGTTCGAAGGATTCCATGATGCGCGCCGTCTGCACGGCATGACTGGCCGAGCCGACCTCCAGATGGTGATCGGGGCGGGGGATGCCCAGCTCGGCGAAGAACACGTCGCTCATGGATGGGTCGTAGTGCTGTCCGGTGTGGACCAGCACCACGCTGCAGCCCGCCGTCTCGAATGCGCCGATGAGCGGGGCCACCTTCATGAAGTTCGGCCTCGCCCCGGCGACGAGGAGGATGCGCGGCGCCACAGGGGCACTCTAGTGAGTGCCCATTCCCCGTCAGCCGACGAGGGGGAGCACCTCGGTGCTGAAGCGCTCCATCTGTTCCACGGCCTTGGCGTACGGGTCGCCGATGAGGTGGGGGAAGATGGTGAGGTATTCGAGCCCGAGCATGTCGCGCAGCTCCTGCACCTTCTCGGCGACCTGCTCGGGCGTGCCGAGAAGGAGGGTGCTGTTGGTGATGGACTCGTCCATGGTCGGGATGAGTCCCGGGCCGACCGGCTTGCCGTCGGGACCCATGTAACCCCGGCTCCATCCGTAGGGTCCGAGGAACTTCCAGAACTCGTCGTGGCCGGGCCGCGCCGAGCGGTAGGCCTCTTCGTAGGTGTCCTCGATGCGCACCGAAACGACGAACATGCGCTTCTCATGCCGTGCGAGCGTGCCGCCGTGGGTGGCGTCGTGGATCTCGCCGTAGCGGTCCCACAGGCGCTTGATGAACGCGGGATGCTGGTTCCAGAAGACGGCGCTGTGCCCGACGACCGGGGCGTAGTCGAGCGTGCCGGGGCTCGTCACCGGCTGCCAGATCTCGTAGGGATAGATGGGCCGGGGGATGAGGGTGAGGGTCTCGACGGTGGCGCCGCGATCGGGGATGCCGGGCTCGGGATAACGGAAGAACTTTCCGCAGTGGGAGAAGGTCTCCTGTGAGAGGGCCATGCGGACGACCTCCATGGCTTCCTCGAACCATTCGCGGTTGCGGGCATCGTCGATCATCGCTTCCGGATTGTCGGCCGATCCGATGGAGACCTGGTCGTTGTTGAGATGGAGGATCTCGCGGGGGACGGTTCCGCGGCCGACGCCGAGCATGGCCCGGCCACCGGAGATGTTGTGCAGGGTGGCGAAGTCCTCGGCGAGGCGAAGGGGGTTCCATTGCGGGACGACGTTGAACATGGCACCCATGCGCAGGTTCTTGGTGCGCGCGGCGATCCACATCGAAATCAGCAGACCGTTCGGGATGACCTCGTACCCCTCGTACTGGAAGTGGTGCTCGGTCGTCCAGAAACTGTCGTAGCCGAGGCGGTCGGCCTCGATGGCGGCATCCACGTACTTCTGGGTCGCGTCCCAGCACTGCTCGTTCGAATAGCGGCGGTCCATGGGGTCGGGAGCCCCCGCGCCCGCGTCGTCCATCTCGACTCCGCCGAAGAAGAAGGCTCCGAGTTTGATCGGGGGTGTGTCGGCCACCGTGGGTCTCCTTGTCCGTGGGACGGGCCTTGCGCCCGCCTGCTCACGGTAGTTGTGCGCCCTGGGGCCCCTGCCGTCCGGTAGTCGTACTTTCTGTCAAGAGGGCGCGTCGGCACCGGCGGTTCGGGCCCTGCGGCGACGATCGGCCGCCCGGCCGGCGGTGAGTCGGATGCCGCCGACGGCAGCGCCCGTCATGGCGACGGCCATGGAGAACCCGGTGTACAAGGGCGTCCCCACGTCGCTCCCGGCCGTGAGGGAATGAGCCACGACGATGCCGAAGAGCAGATACGAGAGCATGTGGACGCGACGCCAGAGCGTCCTCGGGATGCGACGCATGAAAAACGACGTCCCCTGCACGGCCACGAGGAGCCAGAACGCGACGATCCCGAGCGCGGTCGCGAGCGGTCGCCAGGATCCGACGAAGGGGACGAGCACGTCGACGACGCCGAACTGGATGTAGGAGTCGGCGATGAGCGAGACCATGTGCAGTGCGGCGAAGGCGAGGGAGAGACCGCCCAGCCAGGTGTGCAGGTCGCGGATCCATGGCGGATTGTCCGAACCCATGAGGATGCGCGTGGACAGCAGAACCCCCCACAGGATGGCGATGAGCACGAGGACCATCGACACGTTGGCCGAGGCCCTCGTGAGATGCCACCAGAACTGCTCGCTCATGCGGAGAAATTCTGCCATGCGGCGCTCTCGAGGAGGATCCCGTCCTCGAGCACGAGCAGGGCCGCGGCACCGATGCGGTGCACGTCGGCGAGGAATCGGTCGGGTGACCGGTGGAACGCGGTCTTGGTCCAGATTTCGGCCCAGGCCCCGGTGGAGGTGATGACGGTCGCCCCGGTTACCGGCGGGGCGTCGTGGGGGCCTCCGTGGAAGAAATGGTGGCGTTCGGGGCCACGACCGTCACGATGTCGCGCGGACGAGGACGAAGAGGCGACCGCGCCGGACGCGATGTTGACCCTCGCGACCGGAGTGACGAGGTCTCGCGGGTCGAGAATGTTGACGGCCCAGCCCTGCCCGTCAGGAGTCGGTCCGGTGACTCTCAGGTCCCCTCCGACATTCACACACACCGACTCGGCCCCGTCGTGGAGGAGTTCCTCGGCCACGAGGTCGGCGGCGAGACCCTTGCCGATGCCACCGGCGTCGAGGGTCATCGCGGGAGGAATCCTGATCGTGCCGTCGCCGGAAATCTCGACGTCGGACAGGTCCGGGAATGGATGCGCTCCGCTCGGCAGTGTTGTCCGGCCGTCGTCAACGAGAGAGTCCGCGTCTCCCGCCGCGATCTGCAGCGGAAGAAGGGTCGGGTTGAAGTCGCCCGCGGTCGTCTCCAGCCCGGCGATCATGTGCTCGATGAGGTGAATCGTGTCGGGCGCGACCCGGATCGGGACGCCGTTCGAGTTGTTGAGCCGAGCGATGTCGCTGTCCGTCCGGAATCTGGACCACAAGGACTCGAGCTCCTCGAGGCGCTGCAGGCCGCGGCGAGCGAGCATCGCTGCGTCTCTGCCGGCGACCGTGACCGTGCACCCGACGCCCATCGCGCGCCTCGAGAGGGCGACGGTGCCGGTGGAGAGGTCCGTCACGAGCGCAGGGTCAGTTCGACCCGGAGCTGTTCTGGGTGTTGCCGCCGCTCGTCGCCGGAACGGCCGGCACGGGCACCTGGATGGTGCGCGGTGCCTTCGCCGTCGTCGACGGCTTCGCCGCGGTGGTCTTCGGGGCGCTCGACCCGGACGACGGTGCCACCGAACCCGTGACCAACGGTGCGGTCACCACGTCCGGCGGATTCCCGACAACGGGAGATGCAGGTGCGACGAGAGGTTGGGGCTCGTCGGGGATCGTGCGAGCCTCGGCCAGCGAGTAGCCGGCGACCATCCCGAAGGTGGCCATGGTCGAAAGCCCGAGGGCCAGGATGCGGGCCGAAACCGCGGGGTGGCTCCGGCGGGCCGGTCGGCGGTCAGTCGTCGTCATCGTCATCGTCGTCGTCGTCGTCGTCATCGTCGTCCTCGTCGTCATCCTCGTCGTGGTCGTCGTCGTCATCATCATCGTCATCATGATCCTCGTCGTCGGAGACGGAGGCCAGTGGCTCCGACTCCACCTCGACGTCGAACAGTCCGTTCTCGACGTCGACCTCGAAGACCACCTTCATGGTGGAGCTGATGAAGACGACCTTGGCCTCGTCATAGGCGCTCGTGGCGGGGCGGACGTCGGCGGTCCAGCCCGCGGCGGGGGACACCGAGACGATGACCGGGATGCCGTCCACGATGTCGACGACGACGGTGCCGGCCTCTCCCACCTCGTAGGTGGCCGACGTATCGGACATGGTGACCACGTCGGCGCCGTTGCCCGGAACCGAGGTGTCCCCCGAGGCGGGCAAGGTCGAATCCGCAGGGATCGAGACTTCCGTGCCGGCTCCCGAGGCAGAGGGCGTGACGAGCACGGCCGAGTTGACAGCAAAGGCCGTGGCTCCGGCGGCGAACACCCCCGAGATGGAGAGGGCGGTGGCGAGGGAGGCTTTCATGACTGGTGTCCTTTCTCGGATCGTGCGATCCGATGCCTGCACCGTAGGGAGAGGCGGGTGAAGG
>JAULXU010000103.1:0-3066 GCA_032118285.1 Ilumatobacteraceae bacterium | reverse complement strand
ACTTGCCGGTGTCGAACAAGGTGGCGTGGGCCGCGCGCACGGCGACGGCAGCGGGCACGAGCACGAACACGAGAGCGGCGAGAAGGCAGGCGACGGTCCTGCGGGCTGCAGTCACGGGCTCACCCTAGACCCGGCCGGTTGCCGCGTCCCCCGCCCCGGCGAGTTGCAGTCAGAGACGGCCGGAGTCGATGATGCGCTGGAGGAACTGGCGCGCCCGCTCGGTGCGGGGGGCGACGAGAACGTCGCGCGGGTGACCCTGTTCGATGATCCGCCCGCCGTCCAGCATCACGATGACATCGCTCGTGTCGCGCGCGAACCCCATCTCGTGCGTGGCGAGGACGAGTGTGATGCCGGTCGACTTCAGCTCGCGCACGACATCGAGCACCTCGCCGACGAGTTCCGGGTCGAGCGCCGACGTGATCTCGTCGAGCAGCAGGACCTCCGGCCCCATCGCGAGGGCGCGAACGATCGCGACTCGCTGCTGCTGCCCGCCCGACAGCTGGTCCGGAAAGCTGGTGGCCTTGTCAGAAAGCCCGAAACGCTCGAGCAGCGCCACCGCAGCCGTCTCGGCCTCCCGTCTGGGGATTCCCGCCGCGCGGACAGGCGCGAGGGTGATGTTGTCCATGACCGACATGTGCGGGAACAGGTTGTAGCTCTGGAAGACCATGCCGATCCTCCGCCGCACGGGGTTCGCGTCGAGCCCCGGCACGCTGATGTCCTCGCCGTCGAGCAGCACGGCACCGTCGTCGACGGGCTCGAGCAGGTTGATGCAGCGCAGCAGAGTGGACTTGCCCGACCCCGACGGGCCGATAAGGGACACGACCTGCCCCTGCTCGATGTCCAGCGTGACACCGTCGAGAACCTTGGTGCCGCCGAAGGACTTGGTGACCTCGCGCAGGGAGATCTTGCTCATCGCACCCTCGTCCCGGTGGTGCGGCGGCGCTCACGCTCGAGCAACCAGTCGGTGGCCCTGGTGAGCGGAATGGTGATCATCAGGAAGATGACGGCGGCGGCGATGTACGGCGTGAAGTTGGCGAACTTCGACTTGTCGACCCCCGCCTGGCGGAGGATCTCGATCGGGCCGATCAAGGAGACGAGTGCGACGTCCTTCTGCAGCGAGACGAAATCGTTCATGAGCGGCGGGACGACGCGGCGCACCGCCTGGGGGAGGATGACATGGCGCATCGTCTGGGCGTTGCCCAGACCGAGCGACCGGGCCGCCGCCCTCTGTGATTCGTGGACGCTCTCGATGCCGGCACGGAAGACCTCGCTCACGTACGCCGCGTACGTGAGGACGAGCGCCACGGAGCCCCAGATGAGGGGGCTGTTCCACGGTCTGTCGAGGCCGAGCCCCGGCACGCCGAAACCGATGAGATAGATCCAGAGGATCACGGGGACCCCGCGCATGACGTCGGTGTAGACGACGGCCAGAGCGCGCATCGGGAACAGAACGGGGGAGCGGCTGCTCCGCGTGACGGCCACCAGCAGGGCGACCACGACGATGCAGGGGACGGACCAGAGGAAGATCTTGATGTCGAGGACGAACGCCTCGAGCAGCCGCGGGAACGAGTCGCGGAACCTCTCGCCGTTGAAGAACGACTCCCGAACCCTGTCCCACCGCGGCATGCGCGGGACGAGCAGCACGACGAGGGCCACGACGAGCCCCGTGCTCGCCCCCGCAACGAGAAGACTCCGCCTGCGGCGGTCCCGTTCGTACCGGGCACGCCGCGAGGCGGAGTCGTTCACTTCGTGGTTGCCGGGTCGTCAGCCGGCGATGACCGGTGCGTTGGTCTTGTCGGCCAGCCAGGTCTGGACGATGCCGTCGAGGGTGCCGTCACCCTTGATCGTGGCGAGTGCCTCGTTGACACAGGTGACAAGCGGGTTGTCGAGGTCGAAGAGGAGACCGAACTCGTCGCCGGAGGTCGCGGGGAACTGGCCGATGACGGATGCACCCTCAATCTCGACCGCCGCGATGTAGAACGCGGTCGGCAGGTCGACGACGATGGCGTCGATCTGCTTGGCCTCGAGCGCCGCCTTGGCGCCGGCGTTGTCCTCGTACACGTACGGCTCCGTGTCGGGCTTCAGGACCTCGTTGATGAAGTCGAGGCTGGTGGTCGAGGCCTGTGCCCCGAACTTCACGCCCTTCAGGTCGGCGATGGACTTCGCGCCCGCCGCGGCCGAGTCGGCGAGGCCGACGATGGCCTGGTTCGTCACGTAGTACGGGTCGCTGAAGGACACGGTCTTCTTCCGCTCCTCGGTGATGGTGTACTGCTGGAGGTTGAAGTCGAAGTTCTTCGCGCCCGGCTGGATGGCCTCGTCGAAGCCGGTGCGCACCCATGTCACGTTCTCGTCGGAGAAGCCGAGCGCGCCGGCCACGGCGTACGCCACGGCGGCCTCGAAGCCCTCCTTGGACTCGGGCTTGTCGTTCTCCACCCACGGGCCGTACGCCGGGTTGCCCGTGGCGATGGTGAGCTTGCCCTCGGCGAGGGTCTTGCCGGCGGTGCACTCGTTGCCGGCACCGTTGCCTTCGGCCGCGGCCGGGGCCGTGGTGTCCGAGGCGGAGTCACTGCCGCCGCACGCGGCGAGACCGAGCGCGGAGACTGCGAGGAGGGAGAGGGCGATGCGACGCATGGTCGGTTCCTTTCGATGGGGGACCGGGAGAACCTACCCCGACCTAAACCCGACTTGCAAGGTCGGGATTCCCAACGGTTGACAGTGAGACGTGATCGGTCGTACCGTCTCACCATGTCCGTGGCGCCCGTCACCTCTGATGTCTCTGTCGAGGAGCACGAGACGCCCACGCACGAGTCCGAGAGGGCGGTCATCGAGGCGGCCCGCTCGTGCCTGCACGAAATCGGCCGCGACAAGGTGACCATGGACGATGTCTGCGCGGCCGCCGGCATCTCCCGCGCCACCCTGTACCGCATCTTCCCCGGGGGCCGCGACGTGCTGTTCGACGCGGTGCGCCGTCATTCCATCGAGGAGTTCTTTGCCGACATCCGCAACGAGCTGGAGGGGGCCGAGTCCCTCGAGGACTTCCTCGTGCGGGTGATCGTGGCCGCATCC
>JAULXU010000102.1:0-4784 GCA_032118285.1 Ilumatobacteraceae bacterium | reverse complement strand
GTCGGTGATGAGGTCGACGGTGGCGGCCGACGCAGACGCCGGAAAGCGCGTGATGAAGTCGCGCAGATTCGCCGTGTCGATGTCGCCGCATTCGCGCACCACCGGGGTGGCCAGCCGCAGCACCCAACCGTTCGCCAGCACCCCGAGACCGCCGTTGTCGCGCATGTCGACGAGACCGGGCAGGGTGAGCCGCTCGCGGCCCCTGACGGTGTCGGCGGGCACGAGGGCGAACCACACCACCGCGTCGCCGAGCATGTCGGCCAGCAGCACGCATGAGTTCGCCGTGTCGAAGGTGGTGCAGGCGGGCACCAGGGACTGATCGTCCACGAGGGTGCCCTCGACCACCACGAGCGTGCGCAGGTCGTCGAGATCGAGCCGCATCGCGCCGCGCGTCGTCGGCCCCTCCATGGAGAAGTCCGCATCCACGTTGACGGCATCCACACTGGCCACGAGGTCGACCCGTCGCAGGACCGGACCGGTGCCGACGGGATCATCAACGAGCACGAATGCCGCGGCCAGACCGCCTCCGAGAATCACCGCCAGTGCCGACGCGACGAGGGCGCGGCGAGCAGTGGGCGACAGGATGCTCATGCCGCCAGGGTCGCGAGGCCGGCGGCCACGCGCTCGGCCAGCAGTTCCATGACCGCATCGTCGTGGCCCAGCCCGACGAACAGCGCCTCGTAGGCCCCGGGCGGCAGGGCCACTCCGGCCGCCAGGAGCGCATGGAACACGCGCGCGTACAGGGACTCGTCGGTGCCTTTTGCGCCGGTGAAGTCGCGAGGCAGGCGCGTCGGATCGGCCGAGCCGAGGAACATCCCCACGAGCGTGCCGGTCACGGGGAACTGGGCCGCCACCCCCGCCGACGCGCAGGCGTCGCGGAGCAGTGCCGAGAGGGCACGGGCGCGCGCGGAGAGTTCCATGTAGACGTCCGGCGTCAGCTCACCGAGCGCCGCGAGTCCCGCGGCGGTTGCGAGGGGATTGCCGGCGAGGGTGCCGGCGTGGAACACGGTGCCGAGCGGGGTGAGGTTCTCCATGACGTCGCGACGGCCGCCGAGCGCTCCGATGGGCAGACCGCCGCCGATCACCTTGCCGAAACAGGTGAGATCGGGACGCACGTCGTAGCGGGCCTGGGCACCGCCCAGACCGAGGCGGAAACCCGTGATGACCTCGTCGAACACGAGGAGTGCCCCGGCGCGGTCGCACTCGGCGCGCAGACCCTCGAGGAATCCCGGTGCTGGCGCGACCACGCCCATGTTCGCGGCCACGGGCTCCACGATGACGGCCGCGACGTCGCCGTCGAGCACCGGCACCTCGTTGTACGGAAGAACCCAGGTGTTGGCCACCGCCTCGTCGGGCACGCCGGCGGTGCCCGGCAGACCGAGCGTGGCGATGCCGCTGCCACCTGCGGCAAGCAGGGCATCGGTGGCTCCGTGGAAGTTCCCGTGGAAGGTGACGATGCGCTTCCGGCCGGTGGCACCGCGCGCGAGGCGCACGGCCGTGCTCGTCGCCTCGGTTCCCGAGTTCATGAACCGCACGCGCTCGCACGACGGCACCCGTTCCGCGATGGCCTCGGCGAGCTTCATCTCGCGCGGGGTGGGTGCGCCGTACGAGGTGCCCTCTCCCGCGGCGGCGCGCACCGCGGCGGTGACCGCCGGATGGGCGTGTCCGAGGATGACGGCCCCGTAGCTCTGCACGAGGTCGATGTAGTCGCGGCCCTCGACGTCCCAGACCCTGGCCCCCGCGCCACGGGCGACCGAGTACGGGGTGCCCCCCACCGCCGCGAAGGCGCGGATCGAGGAGTTCACCCCGCCGGGGATCACCCGCGACGAACGGGCGAACACCTCGTCGTTGGAGGCGATGCCCGCACCCGTGCACACGACGGGGTCGCACCCGGCCGCCGGACAGCGCACCGGGTCGCAGAACGGGATGCCCGCCACCGGGTTCACCCGCGCGCCGACTCGGCGAACCAGCGGGCCAGGTAGGTGAGGATCACGTCGGCCCCGGCGCGCTTGATGGAGAGAAGGTGTTCGAGTGCGACGGCGTCGTGGTCGATCCATCCCCTCTCGGCGGCGGCCGCGATCATGGCGTACTCGCCGCTCACGTGGTACGCCGCGACGGGGACGTCCACGATGTCGCGCACGCGCGCGATGACGTCGAGATAGGCCAGGGCGGGCTTGACCATCACCATGTCGGCACCCTGCTCCACGTCCTCGATCACCTCGCGCAGCGACTCGCGGGAATTGCGGGGATCCTGCTGGTAGCCGCGGCGGTGTCCCCCGTCCGCGATCGTGACATCGACGGCCTCGCGGAACGGGCCGTAGAGGGCACTGGCGTACTTGGCCGAGTAGGCCAGGATCGACACGGTGGGGTGCCCCGCCGCGTCGAGGGCGGCGCGGATGGCGCCCACCTGGCCGTCCATCATCCCGCTCGGCGCCACCACGTGGGCACCGGCCGCGGCCTGGGCGAGTGCGGCCCGGGCGTAGATCTCGAGTGTGGCGTCGTTGTCCACTTCACCGTCGGCACCCACGATGCCGCAGTGTCCGTGCGAGGTGTACTCGTCCACGCACAGATCCGCCATGAGCACCACGTCGTCCCCCACCGACTCGCGCAGGCGCGAGAGCGCGCGCTGGGCGATGCCGTCGGGGTCCCATGCACCGGAGCCGCGGTCGTCCTTGGTCGCGGGGACCCCGAAGAGGATCACGCCCCGCACTCCGAGGTCGCGCAGCTGGCGCACCTCGGACTCGAGCGAGTCGAGCGTGTGCTGCACGACGCCCGGCAACGAGGAGATGGGACGGGGGGAGTCGATGCCCTCGCGCACGAACAGCGGCGCCACGAGGTCCGAGACGCCGAGACGCGTCTCGGCGACGAGGTCGCGCATCGCCGACGTGGTGCGCAGTCGTCGCGGACGGGAGACGGGAAAGGTCACCCCCCGATGTTATTGCGGAGGCAGTGAATTCTCGGCGGCGTCGACGAGGGACTCGAGCGTCTGGTGCGGGGCCACCGCCGACACCGGGATCCCGAGCGAATCGGCCGCCGATGCCGTGGACGGACCGATGACGGCCACGCACGCCGGTGTCTGAGACCCGAACGCATCGTGCCAGGCGCGAGCGGCGCTGCCCGACGCGAGGAGGAGCACGTCGGACGCGAGGGCCGCGTCGCGCACCGCGTCGTCGGGACGCCGCGGCACCGTGCGGTAGGCCACCACGCGCACGACCGTCCAACCCTTGGCGATCAGGGCGTCGGCGAGCAGTGCGTCGGCGAGATCACCCTGCACGAGAAGGACGTCCCCCGATCCGGAGGGGAAGGACGCCGCGAGCACGTCGGCGCGGGCGGGCTCCGCCCGCAGTGCCGCCGGTACTCCGAGGGCGCGTTCGGTGGCCGCGCCGGTGACCGCGAATCGGGGGAAACTGTCCGCGTCACCGGCGGCGTGGGCCGCGGCGACGAAGCGCGCCACGCGCTCGGCTCCGTTCGGTGACGTCGTCACCACCCAATCGAAGCGCTCAAATCGACCGAGCACCTCGTCGCGCTCGCGGCCCTCGTCCTCGGGCTCGAGCACCTCGATGAGGGGCACCTCGAGCACGATTGCCCCGCGTTCCTCGAGCAGTGCGCGCAGCGCGGCATTCTGCTCCGCCGTGCGCGTGATGACGACGCGCCGACCGCGCAGGTTCCCCGCCACCGGATGCCTCACCGGGCGGCGAGGAGCGCGCGGCACTCCCTCGCCATGGCCGCCCCTTCGGTGGTCCGGTCCCCCTCGGTGCCGACGTCGCCGGCCAGTTGCACCGTCTCGAAGCCGGCATCGTCGGCCATGAACGCACGGAACGTGCCGTCGGTCGACAGGTGCGCCGCGACGGGAACGGAGCAACCCGCGCCCAGTTCGGCGAGAAAGGCCCGCTCGGCGACGACCGCACGGCGACTCGGAGCGTGGTCGATGGCGGCCAGCACGGCGAGCACCGCATCGTCGTCGCGGCGGGCCTCCACGGCCACCGACCCCTGCCCGACCATCGGAACCGCCGTGTCGAGGTCGAGCATCTCGGCGACGCGATCGGTGAGACCGAGGATCTCGAGCGCGGCCACGGCCATCACGATGGCGCCGCCGTCGGGGATCCTGGCGAGACGGGTCTGGATGTTGCCGCGCAGTTCGACGAACACGAGATCGGGACGAATCCGGCGCAACTGGGCGCGCCGTCGCACCGAACCCGTCGCGACCGTGGCCCCCGGAGCGAGGTCTGCGAGGGACCGGCCGACGAGGGCGTCGTTCGGCGTGCGTCGTTCCCCCACCGCTCCGATGACGAGACCCGGATGCGGCTCGGACGGCAGGTCCTTGGCGGAGTGCACGGCGACGTCGGCCAGGCCCGCGAGGACGGCGTTCTGCACCTCCTTGACGAAGATTCCCGTGCCGCCCATCTGGTGGAGCGGCGTCACCTGGTTCGTGTCTCCGGCGGTGTCGACGGCCACATAGTCGACGGGTGCGCCCGTCGCGGCGGTGATGAGACGTCCCACGTGCTCGGACTGGGCGCGCGCCTGGGGGCTCGAGCGGGTCGCGATGCGGATGCGGTCCATCGCCGGATCAGTCGAGGTCGAACAGATCCCGGACGGCCGCCGAGAGCCGTTCGCCGGGGGCCGAACCTGCGGCTTCGCGCAGCTGCACCGACGGCGAGTGCAGGAGCTTGGCCACGATGGCGCGCGTGACGGCGTCCACCACCTCGCGATGGGACTCGTCCAGAGCGGCGAGCCGGCCGGCATGACGGGCGATCTCGGCCGCGCGCACGGACTCGAAGTGTTCG
>JAULXU010000101.1:2730-4096 GCA_032118285.1 Ilumatobacteraceae bacterium | reverse complement strand
ACATCATCGAGACCCTCGGGGAGGGCGAATTCCGGTCGCGTGAGCGCACGGCCCTGGCCGAGGCGCTCGACCGGGGTGGCGTCGTGGCCGCCGCGGGCGGGTCGGTGTGCAGCGAGCCCTCGGCCGAACTGGTCAGGGCCCGTCGTGCGGCGGGCACCTGCACGGTGGTGTGGCTGACCGCCAGGGTCTCCGAACTGGCCCGCCGCACCTCCGGCGACCCTCATCGTCCCGCCCTCGACGACGATGCCGAGACTGTGCTGGCTCGCATGGAGTCCGAGCGGCGCGCGATGTATACCGACCTGGCCGACTTCGTCGTGGACACCGACGGTCGCCACCCCGCCGAGGTTGCCCGACGCATCCTCGACCTCGTCGCCTCGGAGGAGGTTTCCGGTGCCGGCTGACGAGACCGTTCACCGCGTCGAGGTTCCCCTCGGCGACCGCTCCTACGACGTGCTCGTCGGTCGGGGGGTGAGGCGCAGTGCGGTCTCGATGTTGCCGAGGGGCGTGAAGCGCATCGCACTCGTGACCCAGGATGGAGTTCCGGCGGCACTTCGTCCGGACACCGAGGGACTTCCCGTCAGTGTGCACGTTCTCCCGGCGGGAGAGGAGCACAAGACGCTCTCCTCGGTGGAGAAACTGTGCCGTGAGTTCAGCCGGGAGGGTCTCACCCGCGCCGATGCGGTCGTGTCCGTGGGCGGCGGGCTCGTCAGCGACGTAGCCGGTTTCGCGGCCGCCTGCTACCACCGGGGCACGTCGGTGGTGCACGTTCCCACCACCCTTCTCGGCATGGTGGACGCCGCGATCGGCGGCAAGACGGGTGTGAACCTGCCCGAGGGCAAGAATCTGGTGGGCGCTTTCTGGCAACCCGTGGCGGTTCTGTGCGACACCGAGGCACTCGACTCCCTTCCACCCCGCGAGATGCGGTGCGGAGCGGGAGAGATGGCCAAATACCACTTCATCGTCGGTGACGATCTCTCTTCGCTGGCCATGGACGAGCGCATTGCCCGGTGCGTCGCCATAAAGGCGGCGATTGTCGCCGAGGACGAGCGCGAGGGCGGGCGACGGGCCCTGCTCAACTACGGCCACACGTTGGCGCACGCCATCGAGACCGTCACCGGGTACCGCGTCGCCCACGGCGAGGCGGTCGCCGTCGGTCTCGTCTTCGCTGCCGAACTTGCGCGCGACCTCGGTCGGATCGACGAGGCGCGGGTCGAAGCCCACCGACACGTCGTGCGGCACGTCTACGGCCTCGATGACACGGCTCCGGTGGGTTCCGAGCCGGGGGAACTGCTCGCGGTGATGGCACGGGACAAGAAGTCTCTCGGATCGCTCACCTTCGTCCTCGACTCCTCTGCCGGTCTCGAGG
>JAULXU010000101.1:0-2720 GCA_032118285.1 Ilumatobacteraceae bacterium | reverse complement strand
CCGTGAATTCCCCGGCCGGGCTGGGCCCGGAGCGGTACCGTTCTGCCATGTCGATCACCTCGGTCCTCGTTCTGTCCGGACCCAACCTGTCTCTGCTCGGGAGCCGCGAGCCGGACATCTACGGCACGGAGACGCTGGTGGACCACATCGCCCGGGTGGAGGGAATTCTCGGCCCGGAGGGGATCGCCGTGACAGCCGCACAGACCGAGTCCGAGAGCTGCATGGTGCAGGCCATTCACGATGCCCGTGGCGTGCACGGGGCGATCATCGTCAACGCCGGTGCCCTCACCCACTATGCGTGGTCACTTCACGACGCACTCAGGGCGTTCCCGGGTGCGGTGATCGAGGTGCATCTCTCGAATCCGGCGGCTCGCGAACCGTTCCGGCACCAGAGTGTGTTGGCACCCGTCGTTGCGGGATCCGTGGCCGGGTTCGGTTCTCTCGGTTACGAACTGGCCGCACGAGCGGTGCTCGCCCTCGCACGATGAAGCGTGACGATCTGCCTCGCGTGGATCGGGCCGGAAGGCTCGCAGGTCTGGCGACAGGCGAGCCGTGCGATCTTCTGCTCTTCGAATCGTCTCCCGACATCCGGTGGGCCACTGGGTTCGGCGGGAGCACGGCTGCTCTGCTCGTGGATCCGCTTCTCGGTCGGGCTCGACTCCTCGTGGACGCCCGTTACGTGGAGCGGGCCGAGGCGGACGTGCTCGCCTCCCGCGCCGACGTCGAGGTGGTGGCTGTGGGCTCGGACCGTGGTCTCGATGCGACCCTGGCGGCACTTGCCGGAGGCCGCGTCATCGGGCTCAATCCGGGCACCACCACGCTGTCGCGCATGCGCAGGCTGGCCGCCGTCGTCCAGGTCACCGAGGCATCGTCGTGTCTCGCCGACGTGCGACGGCGCAAGTCCCCCGAGGAGATCGCCGTCATGGCCTTCGCCGCTTCCGTCGCCACGGATGCGCTTCTCTCGGTGGTCGCCGATGGATTGGCGGGTCGAAGCGAGCGGGAGATTCGTTCTCGCCTCGATGGCCGGATGCTCGAATTCGGGGCGGACGGTCCGGCTTTCACGACGATCGTGGCCTCTGGTCCTCGTGCGGCACGCCCTCACCACGAGGCGGGGGACGACCGGGTCGTCGGCGACGATGTCGTCATTGTGGACATCGGTGCCGAGGTCGGGGGATACCGGAGCGACATGACCCGCGTCGTGCAGGTCGGTAACCCCGACCCGGAGCGCTCCCGGATGCTCGAGATCGTGCGGGCGGCACAAGCGGCAGGGGTGGCGAGCGTGCGGGCGGGGGTCGTGGGTTCCGACGTCGATGCGGCGGTGCGCCGAGTGTTTGCCGGAGCCGACTGCGAGTCCGAGTTCATTCACGGGACCGGTCACGGTGTCGGATTGGAGATTCACGAGAACCCCATTCTCGGACCGCGCTGCGACGCCGTTCTCCGCGAGGGCGAGGTGGTGACGGTCGAGCCCGGGCTCTATCGTGTCGGAGTCGGCGGCGTGCGCATCGAGGACCTGGTGGTCGTCGGTGCGGACGGCTGCAGAAATCTCACCCCCGCACCCAAGGAGCTCTCGTGCCCGCGATCACGACCAACGACCTGAAGAACGGAATCACGTTGGAGCTGGAGAATGGTCTCTTCACTGTCGTCGAGTTCCAGCACGTGAAGCCGGGAAAGGGCGGGGCGTTCGTGCGCACCAAACTGCGCAATCTCCGCAACGGCAACGTCTTCGAGAAGACCTTCAATGCGGGAATCCGCGTGGAGCAGGCCATTCTCGACAAGAGGGACATGCAGTTCCTGTACCGCGACGGTGACGATTACGTGTTCATGGACACCGCGTCCTACGACCAGATGACCGTTGCTCCTGTCGCACTCGGCGAGGCCGCCGACTATCTGGTGGAGTCGGCGACTGTCATCATCGCCCTGCACAACGGGGAGATCGTGACGGTCGAGATTCCGGTCTCCGTGGAGTTGACGGTCGCCGAGACCGAACCGGGAATCCAGGGCGATCGTGTGTCGGGGGCACGCAAACCCGCCACCCTCGAGACGGGCAAGGTCCTGCAGGTACCCCTCTTCATCAACATCGGCGACCGGGTCAAGGTGGACACCCGTTCCGGCGACTACATCACCCGCGTCTGACGGTCAGCGCGTGCCACGCACAGACGACCGCAGCGACGCCAGGGAGCAGGTCGTGTCTCTCCTCTACGAGGCAGAACAGCGTTCGGTCCCGGCGCTCTCGCTCCTCGATGAGAGGGGCGTGGTGGCCGAAGTGCTCACTCGCTCGCTCCTGACGGGAGTCGAGCAGTCCCTGGAGCGCATCGACGCGGTCATCACGGCCCATGCCCGGGACTGGCCGCTCGAGCGAATGCCTGCAATCGATCGCGCGGTGCTGCGACTCGGCGTCCATGAACTTCTGTCCCGCCCCGATGTCCCCGTGGCCGTCGTCATAGACGAGGCGGTGGAGATCGCCAAGCGCTTTTCCACCGACGACTCGGGGCGGTTTGTCAACGGAGTGCTGGCGGCAGTGGCCAGGGATGTCCGGCACGTCGACGGCTGATTTCGGCGGGGTCGGTCCGTTCCTGAGCCGCATCCCCGCACGTCTCGGCGCCGTGTCGCCGTGGACGTGGCTCGCGGTCGTGCTGGTCGCGGCGCATGCATCCTGGATGTCGTGGATGCAGGTGGACATGCACCTCGGATTGGGCACATTTGCCTACGACGTCGGCCTC
>JAULXU010000100.1:0-7623 GCA_032118285.1 Ilumatobacteraceae bacterium | reverse complement strand
CCACTTGCCGGGCGCGCGCCCGCACGACCGGGTCCTCGATGGCATCGGTGTCCTCCCGGCTCGCCGACCGCAGCGGTCCGATCTCTGCCTCGGCCACGGAACATTCCGCCACTCGATCGGAGTAGGCCGACCCCTGCAGCGTGCGCGGAGCGATGAAGTCGACCACGACATCCACCTCGTCGGCGACCGGCACGTGCTCGACCGTGAGGCTGTGGCAGTCGAGCAGGACGGCATGGCCCTCGCGTCCCGAGAGAATGCACAACTGGTCCATGATCCCGGTGGGCACGCCGGTGGCCCGGTGCTCCGCGGTGCGGCACAGCTCGGCGAGCGGACGGGGATCGTCGCCGGATTCGGCGCCGAGGGCGAGAGCGACGGCGATCTCGAGGGCGGCACTCGAGGAGAGACCGCCCCCCACGGGCAGCGTCGTGGAGATGCGTCCGGTGAATCCCTCCGTGGGCCGAACGAGCGATGCCACGGCCCTCACGTACCGGCTCCACGCCGGGCCCGGGGCAGGTGCACCAGTCGTTTCCTGCATGTCTTCTCCGAGGTCGTCGAGGTCGACGTCGGTCACGCCGCCGACGTCTCCGGAGGTGAGCGCGATGCGCCGACCCCCGCGGGTGCCCTCGACCACGGTGGTGAGATCGATGGCCATCGGGAGGGCGAGTCCACCCGTGTAATCGGTGTGGTCCCCGATGAGGTTGACCCGTCCCGGCGCGACGGCCCGGATCATGCCCGGGCGTCCCGCAGTCGACGGGCGACGTCGGCCGGATCGACGGGGTTGAAGTACTCACCGGTCGCGATCTCGGCGGCGGCGATGAATCGGGACAGTCCTTCGGCGCGCCAGGGCGAGACGATCTCCAGGTGCATCCACGTGTCGGGAGCGGTCGTCGGAGCCTGCACGATCCACATCATGTAGGGGAGCGGTCGGTCGTAGAGCAGGTCGGCCCTGCCGAGGACATCGATGAGCATTCGGGCCAGGTCGTCCCGCTCGCCGTCGTCGAGTGCGACGAGGTCCGGTCGACGACGCCGGGGGGCGAGAACGATCGACACGGGATGCACGGGAGCATGCGGCGTCCATGCGGTCCACGTGTCGTTGCCCGCCACCGCGCGTTCACCGGGCTCGGGGTCCGGACGCCACGGTGACGCCACCAACCGGGCGATGCGCTCCGGGACATGGTCGAAGGCGTAGATCTGTCCGTGGGGGTGCGGGATGGTCGCACCCACCTCCTGGCCGCGGTTCTCGAACACGAGGACCGTGTCGGTGCCGGGAAGTGCGCGCAGTGCGGCGGTGCGCTCCGCCCACAGGTCGACCACGCGACGCACGCCGCGGTCTCCGAGCCCCGCCAGGGACTGTCCGTGCTCGGGGCTGTAGAGGATCACCTCGCAGCGACCCGGTCCGAGAGCCGGCCAGCGGTTCGGGAAGGCCCGCGTGTCGTAGGGCTCCGGAGCCTCGAGTCCGCCGGGGCAGAAGGGACAGTCATCCACGGGGAGGTTCGGCCTGCTCTGGCGCGACGCCACCACGTGCACGCGCGTGCCGAGATGCGGATCGACTCTCGGTTCCGTCGGCCGATCCGGGCTCATCCCACCGCCTCCAGGCGCAGAAGGATTCCCGACGCAGGGAGAAGCGGCGGACAGGGCAGTCCGGGATTCGACAGATGCCGTCCCGTGGCTTCGGCGGGTCCGGTCAGCCAAGCCGGAAGTCCCCGATGGAGCGCCCATCGCGTGTGGCCGAGGGGAACTGGGGTGATGCGGTACCGACGATCGGGGTCCAGTCCGGGGATGCCGACATTGCCCGGGTCGTGGCGGGGGCTGCTGGCCAGCGAGGCGAGGATGACGAGAGCCTCGTCGCGCTCGGGGGACACGACCGCGTGCACGTGCACGGTCGGATCGGGGTGTTCCCCGAAGTGGGTGGAGCCGCGGTGGAACAGGTGCCGGTGGGTCTTGTGCACCGCGACGGCCTCGGCGAGTCCGGCGAGCTCGCGATCGTCGGCCGCGAGGAGGTTCCACTCGATGCCCATCCAGAGGGGGAGGGCGGAGAGCGCGCGGAAGGAGAGCCGATGTCTGCGTCCCGTGGTGTGGCTCGTCGGTGCGCCGATGTGCGCCCCGAGCATCTCGGGCGGCACGAGCCGCAGGGCGCCCTTCTGGATGTGGAGCCGATCGAGCGCATCGATGCAATCGCTCGTCCAGTGCCTCGCCACGAGCCGCGACACGGCGGCGTCGATGCGTCCTCCCCCCGATGCGCACCCCTCGAAGGTGACGAGGGGATGGGCGGCGCGGAGTCGCGAGAGAAGATCGTGGAATCCCGCGGTCCGGGCCGTGGAGCCCGCGGAGATGAGATCACGGTTGTGGTCCCACTTCACGTGGGCGATGTCGTGGTCGCGCAGCAGCGCATCGAGGGCGGCGAAAAGATGGTCGCGGACGTCGTCACGACCCAGATCGAGGACCAGTTGGTTGCGCCCGAGTATCCGGTGCTGACGCTGCTCGCCGAGGACCCATTCGGGGTGCAACCGGTACAGATCCGAGTCGGGATTGACCATCTCGGGCTCCACCCACAGGCCGAAGTCCATCCCGAGGGATTGCACATGGGTGATGAGGGGTCCGAGACCCTCGCTCCAGACCTCGGTGTCCACCCGCCAGTCTCCGAGTCCGGCGGTGTCGTTGCGGCGACCGGGGAACCAACCGTCGTCGAGCAGGAACCGCTCGGCTCCGGCCGCGGCCGCCCGGCGGGCGAGCTCGAAGATGCGGTCACGGTCGTGGTCGAAATACACGGCCTCCCAGGTGTTGGCGATGACCGGACGCGGTCGACCGGGGTCGGGTGCCGCCGCACGAAGAAGCGCGTGGAAGCGGGCGGTCACTCCGGCGAATCCCGAGTCCGACCAGGCCACGAGAACATCCGGGAGTTCGTGGGTGTCGCCGGGCTCGAGCACCACCTCGCCGACGGCGAGGGGCACCCCGGCGGACACGGTGCGTCTGTCGGCGGTCACCGCATCGCAGGTGAGACGGTGGTCGCCGCTCCAGGCGAGATGCACTCCCCAGGCGAGGCCGTGGCTCTCGCCGAATCCGGCCTCGCCGACGACGACGAGAGGCGGCTGCTGGTGCGACGTGCGTCCGCGACGGGAGGCGAGAGTGACGACGCTGCGACCCCAGGTGCGGCGCTCCTCGGCGAATTCGAACGCATGGCGTCCGCCCCAGGAGACCAGGTCGGTGCAGCGGTCCGGCACCGGAACCGTGAGTGTGAGGGCATCGACGCCGAGCGGCTCGGGGGCGAGGTTGGTCACGGCGGCGCGCAGGACCAGTCCCCCCCGTGCGTCGAGACGCGCCGTGATGACCAGTCGCACGCCGCACGCGGCGTCCTCCAGGGTGACCGCGAGGTCCGTGTCGCTCGACTCGGTGGCACGGCGGACGAACATGGGCGCGAGTGCGCGCCCTCCCCGCGACAACGTGATTCCGGGCTCGCCGAACCATCCCCGAGCCGGCTCGGTGACGATGCCCGGTTCCGGCGGGGAGTCGAGCCCGCCCGGAGGGACGAGCCTGTGGAAGAGCGAACCATCGATCGGGTCACCCGTGGGTGACCCGAGGTGCAGGAGACAGGGAACCGTGTCGCCTCCCGAGAACAGTGCCTCGGTGTCCCCGATTCGGAGTGATGTCGGTGAAACGGTCACGGAGCGACCCGTCCGTCAGGCGGGCACCCTGTCCTGGCGGGAGAGGTCGGCGAGCACGGCGATGGCGATCCAATAGAGAACGACACCGATCAGCACCGTGCGGTCGAAGCCGAACGTCATCGACGAGATGGTCGTGACCGACGAGCCCATCACCGAGAAGAAGCCGTTCACGGCCCAGCACCAGGCCACGAGACGACCCTCGTCGGATCCGGGGCGGGCACCGGCGATCCGACGGGCGGCATCGATGCCGGCGGGCAGGAACGCCCCGAGCACGAGGCCCACGGGGAACAGCAGGGCGAAGGCCGTCGCGATGCGGGCCGACGACGACCACGCGAGCGCGGTCTCGGTCACCGAATCACTGATGACCAGATAGAGCCCGACAATCGCCGTCAGCACGCCGGCACCCGAGGCCAGGCGCCAGCCGCCGCGGCCGAAGGTGCGGTCCGACAATCGAGCACCGAGCGCCGTGGACAAAAGGAGGGTGAAGAGCGACACCGAGAGGGACAGCGTGGGGTATCCGAGCAGGAGGGCGAAGCGCTGGATCATGGAGATCTCCACGAGCATGAAGCCGAAGCCGAGTGCGGCGAAATAGACGAGCAGGCCGGCGCGTCTGCGCGCGCCGATGGCGTCGGCACTCGCCCTGCTCCTGCCCACGACGAAGGGGAGCCCCAGCAGAACGAGTGCCACGAGGGCCGCGGTGACCACCAGCGCCACGATGAGACGCTCGCCGATGGCGATCTCGGACTCCTCGTAGTTCCTCTCGAAGTTCTTCACCACGTCCGGGAACGGGGTGAAATGCCAGAAGAACGGCTTGTCATCGGTGACGGGGGAGATGTCGAACCTGTAGGAGTCGACGAGCACATCCACGTCCGCGTCCGTGCCCGTGATGATGTCGGTGCTGATGCCCGGCTCGCTGACGAGTCCGGGCACGTAGAGCACACGGGACTCCGGCAGATTGGCGCCGACGGATTCCCGCACCCGCTCGCCGGCGCCGGCGGGAACCGGCGACTTGAAGAGGAAGATGCTGCTGATGCGGGCGATGGCGAAATCGGGTTGGTCGATGACGAGCATCGTTCGGCTGGCGAAGTCGCCCTCCGAGCCGCCCATCGCACTGCGGGCGGTGGAGAGGTAGCGGGCGGTCCGCGTGGGACGCGTGTCGAAGCTGAAATCGCCGAACTGCGCCACGACCATGCCCTCGGGGGTGAGATGCGAGAGGGACTCCTCGATCATCTCCTCGGTGTAGAGGTAGCTCTCCGAGAGGACGAAGGCGCCCGATGTGGCGGCGTTGTTGGCCGCGTAGCTGTCCGGGGCGACGAACCAGATGACGTCATAGAGGTCCTTCGAGCGCGCGAGGAAGGTGCGTCCGTCGCCGCGGACGTAGTTCACCCGCGGATCGTCCACGATCGATCCGGAGAACTCCTTGAACTCGCCGTTGAGGAGCCCGACCGTCACGGGGTTCAGTTCGACCGCGTCGATGTGCTCGACCCCGTATCCGAGGGCGTGCTGGATCTCGTTGCCGCCGGCCGCTCCGATGATGAGGATGCGGCGGGGCGCACGGCCGAGTGCGTCCACCGGAAGTCGCCGGCTGTCGGTGAAGAATCGCGCACTTGTGGCCTCGGTGCCGTCGTATCGCCAGATTGCCGAACCCCAGAGGGCGTCGTGCATGAGAACGACCGTGCCTTCCTGCTCGACGGCATCGACGCGGAACACCGGGCCCCAGTCCCCGGCGATCACCGAATCGGGGTCCTGAAGGGTTTTGGCTTCGTCGATGCGGATGTCCAGTCCGGCGACGGGAATCGACACGATGAGAACGAGACCGACCACGGAGGCGAGACGCAGACGATGGCGGGACTGGTAAACCCCCACGAGGAGACCGAAGACGGCGAGCACCACCGAGGAGCCCACGATGAGGGCGGGCGGGCCGAACCATCCGATGAGCGGAACGGCCACGAGGCAGGCGATGGCCGCGCCGGCGAGGTCCCAGAAGTACAGCCGGCGCATCTCTGCCGCTTCGACGACGATGAGGGCGGAGAGAACCACACCGAGAGCGAAGAACACCGCGGTGAGCGACACTGCGATGAGCACGAGCACTCCCACCTGGGCGAGCGCCTCGGGGATCGTGCCGGTCCAGATGTCGTTGGCCCGCGTGGGAATGCGCCCCACGGCCGTGTACGACACGAGGCCCACGGCACCGGCCGCGGGCAGCAGGACCCGCATGAGCGTGAAGCTGTCGATGGCGCGGAGACGCTTGGAGAACGCCACCGCGACGGCGGCCGCCCCGAGGCCGAGAAGGGCGAGGCCGATGACGAGATAGGTGTAGAAGTAGAAGAACTTGTAGGAAATCACCCTGGTGTAGGCGATCTCGAGGATGAGGCCGACCAGACCCACGATGAATGCCGCGGCCAGGCGTACGGACGTGTCCGTCGAGTGTCTTTTCGTGTCCATGGAATCCCTCACCCGGTCCGTCCGAACGGCACGGAGCGCCGCGGAAAGTCCAAACCCTAGTCAGGGCCCCTCGGGCGGGGCCGTGTTTCATCACCGTCCGACGGGCGTCCGACACGGGTCTAGGGTGCGCCAATGAGACATGCCGACCTCAACGGAACCACCATCCATTTCGAGGACACGGGCGGGGACAACCCGGCAGTCGTCCTCAGCCACGGATTCCTCATGGATCACTCCATGTTCAACGCCCAGGTGGAGGCACTCCGTGCCACACACCGAGTGGTCACCTGGGACGAGCGGGGCTTCGGCGCCACCCGTGCGGTGGGTGACTTCACCTACTGGGACTCGGCTCGCGACGTGCTGTCCCTGATGGACCACCTGGCGATCGACTCCGCCGTGGTCGGTGGCATGTCCCAGGGCGGGTTCATCTCGCTGCGCGTCGCCCTCACCGCACCCGAACGGGTGAGGGGCCTCATTCTCCTCGACACCCAGGCGGGGACGGAGGACCCGTCCACCATCGAGCCCTACAACGCCCTCCATCAGGCATGGATCGAGCACGGTTCGGTGGCGGTGCAGGACGTCATCGCGGGTCTCATCCTCGGCCCGGGAGACTGGCCCGAGTGGTTCGCCAAATGGGCCGTCATCGCCCCCGATCAGTTCAGCCCCGCGTTTCGGTGCCTCATGCACCGCGACGATGTCACCGATCGTCTCGGTGACATCGTCGCCCCGGCACTCATCGTTCACGGCACCGCCGATGCGGCGATTCCCCTGGCCAAGGCCGAGGTGCTCCGGGACCGGCTCGGGGGGCCCACCACACTGGTGGCCGTGGAGGGTGGCCCGCACGCGGCCAACATCACCCATGCCGACGAGGTGAACGCGGCCATCCTCCGGTTCCTCACGGGACTCGGCTGACTGGAATGATGGGCCGGTAGTTCGCACACCCAGGGGGGACCATGCCACTCGAACTCGACCTCGGACCCGCGGCCACGGCCTTTCGCCGGGAAATCCGCTCCTGGCTCGAGGCCAACAAGCCCGCCGAACTCATCGGCGTGTCGGCCGACGTCGCCCAGCGCACCGACCTGCCCGCGGTCGCGGCGTGGGCGAGAAAACTGACCGAGGCCGGATACATGTGCGTCTCGTGGCCCAAGGAGTACGGCGGCCGCGGTCTCACGGGTGTCGAGGTGGCGGTGATGAACGAGGAGTTCGCCCGTGCCGAGGTGCCGCGGGTGACGCGCGGCATGGGCGAGTGGCTCGTCGGCCCCTCGATCATCGTGTGGGGCAGCGACGAGCAGAAGAAGCGGTTCCTGCCGCGCATCATCGACGGCACCGACCGGTACTGCCAGGGCTTCTCCGAACCTGACGCAGGCTCGGACCTCGCGAGCCTCAAGACCCACGGCGTCATCGACGGCGAGGAGGTGCTCATCACCGGCCAGAAGGTGTGGACGTCGGGGGCCCAGGCGGCGAACATGATGTTCTGCCTGTGCCGCACCGACACCGAGGCACCGAAGCACCAGGGCAT
>JAULXU010000099.1:0-1567 GCA_032118285.1 Ilumatobacteraceae bacterium | reverse complement strand
TCCGCGGAATGAGGCCGGCGAGCTCGACGAGTGCGTTCACGCCCTTCTCCGGCTCGAGCCCGGCATGGGCCGCCCTTCCCTCGACGGTCACCGTGAAGGTGCCCGTGCCCTTGCGACCGGTCTTGAGGGCGCCTCCGTCCGCCGCGGGTTCGAGCACGAGCACCGCACCCGCGGCCAGAGCGCGAGCCTCGAGAAGTGCGCGGGACTCCCGCGAACCCACTTCCTCGTCGGCGGTGAGGAGGATCTCCACCCGGGAGCGGTCCTCGAGGGATGCGACGGCGTGGATGGCCTGGACGATGCCCGCCTTCATGTCGAACACGCCCGGCCCGGTGGCCCTGCCGTCGCGCACGGTGAAGGGGCGGACATCGACGGTGCCGGCGGGATGCACCGTGTCGTGGTGTCCGAGTATCAGGACACGGGGGTCCTGTCCGCCGCACCAGTGGACGTGTGGACCGGCCGGTGAGTCGATGATGTCGGGACGCGAGCCGAGGCGCTCCTCCATGAGATCGGCGAGCACGCGTGCGTGCGCCATGAGTCGATCGATGTCGCGCGACGGCGACTCCATGGACACGAGTCGACCGAGGTCGGCGAGCATGACCCCGAGGTCAGCATCCTGAGTCGCCATGCTCCCATGGTGCCATGCCTCGGCCCCGATGGGCAGAACCTCGTTGTGGCCCCCTGTCAGAGGACCGCGCCCGGAACCTGCCGTCAGGCCATGGCGCGGCGCCGAAGCGTCCAGCCTGTGACCATGAGCGTGGCGGCGACGGCCATGAGGACTCCTGTGGCGATGCCCGTCTCGGGAAGGCCTCGTTCCTCATCCTCGGGAGAGCCGTCGTCGATTGGTTCCGAACTCACGGTCACCTGCTGGCTGCAGAGAACCGATCCCACCTTCGACCCGCCGGTGTCGACCGCGTAGTAGTCGAAGCGAACGACGCCCGACGTGGCCCCGTTGAGGAACATGACCGCGATGTCGTAGGGCAGGGTCTGGGCGGCTGCACCGGGTGCGTACAGGTCAAAAGAGTTGAACAGTTGACTGTCCGCGTAAATCTCGCTCCACGTGTAGGGATTGGGCCCGGTCTCGACGTAGCCGAAAACCGCGGACAGGGTCTCCCCCGGAGCGAGGGTGGCCGTCGCAGGGGACAGCGAGCAACTCGAGATCGTGTCCTTATCTACCTGGGCGCTCACCGTCTCACCGGAGAACGGGAGTGCCAGCAACACGAAGAAAGCGGCGGGTGCGACGAGGAGACGGGATTTCATGGTCTGCAGACTTTCTGGTTGGGTCGCCCCGGAGTCGGGACAACGCTGTTGACAAGTGTGGCTATCACTTCCGGATGTCCATGTAAAGGCTGTCCGGGCAGATTCGGCCGTCTTCCGGGCCGGATCTACGGTTCAGCGCCGGCCCGGTGCGCGTCGACGAACCAGGAGGATCGTCCCACCGAAGGCCGCCAGAGATGCCGCCACCGCGACCACCGGGAGCATCGTCGAACCCACCACGGGTATCTCCCCCGAGGCGAGGCTCACGGTGACACTGCACAATGGATCGCCGACCTTGTTGCCGCCCGAGTCG
>JAULXU010000098.1:0-3913 GCA_032118285.1 Ilumatobacteraceae bacterium | reverse complement strand
TCAACGACCTCGCCCCCACCCCGGAGGCCCGTGTACCCGACCCACGACGACTGGTGCAGGCCTACCACCAGTCCGCCAGCACCCTGAACCTCCTGCGCGCGTTCACCAAGGGCGGCTTCGCCGATCTCAACCGGGTCAACGCATGGACCCAGGAGTTCGTCTCCTCCAGTCCCGAGGGTCGTCGCTACGAACAGCTGGCCGCGGAGATCGAGCGCGCCCTCAACTTCATGCGGGCATGCGGCGTGGACACGGAGAACTACGCGGCACTGCACGAAGTCGACGTCTTCACCAGCCACGAGGCGCTCATCCTCGGCTGGGAGGAGGCCCTCACCCGACAGGACTCCCTCACGGGACAGTGGTACGACTGCTCGGCCCACATGTTGTGGATCGGCGAGCGCACCCGACAGCTGGACGGCGCCCACGTCGAGTTCCTCCGCGGCGTCGGCAATCCGATCGGATGCAAGGTCGGTCCGTCCACCTCCCCCGACTGGGTGGTCGAGGCCTGCGAGCGCCTCAACCCGGCCCAGATCCCCGGACGCCTCACGCTCATCAGTCGCATGGGCGCGGACAAGGTGGAGGACAGCCTGCGCCCCCTGCTGCGGGCAGTGGCACGCTCGGGTCATCCGGTCGTGTGGGCGTGCGACCCGATGCACGGCAACACCGTCACCGCACCGAACGGACGCAAGACTCGCGACTTCGAGAACATCGTCGCCGAGATCGCCGGGTTCGTGCGTGCCCACAAGGCCGAGGGCACCTGGCCCGGTGGAATCCACATCGAGCTCACCGGCGAGAACGTCACCGAGTGCACCGGAGGCACCGACGACCTGAGCCATGACGACCTCGACGAGCGCTACGAGACGATCTGCGACCCCCGTCTCAACGGGCGCCAGTCCCTCGACCTCGCGTTCCGCGTGGCCGAGCTCATCCGCTCCGGTTCGTGAGCCTGCCCGACCTTTCCGCCGCGTGGGCGGTGGCCGACACCTGGCCGGTTCCCTTCTGGTCGGCGGCCGTGGTTCACCCGGGGGGAATGGAGTTCCACGGGGACACCGCGCGGGGGCAGAAGATCGCCTCGGTGAGCAAGGCCCTCGTCGCCTGGGCGATTCTCGTGGCGGTCGAGGAGGGCTCCGTCTCCCTCGACGACCCCGTCGGGCAGGAGGGATGCACGCTGCGCCATCTTCTCTGCCATGCCGGCGGCTATCCGTTCGAGGGACGCGCGCCCATCTCCCGTCCCGGGGTGCGGCGCCACTATTCGAACACGGGCATCGAACTCGCCGCCGACCACGTTGCCGTCGCCACGGGAATCGCGTTCCCCGACTATCTCACCGAGGCCGTGTTCGTCCCGCTCGGCATGACGTCGTCGCGTCTCGAGGGTTCCCCGGCCAAGGACGTGCACAGCTGCGTGGACGACCTCGTCGCCTTCCTCGTCGAACTGCGCGACCCCCGTCTCATCTCCCCCGGCCTGCGCGACGAGGCGGTCTCGCCGGTGTTCCCCGCGCTCGCCGGAATCGTGCCCGGCCTCGGGTCCTACGATCCGTGCCCCTGGGGTCTCGGACTGGAGATCCGGGGGATGAAATCCCCGCACTGGACCGCCGCCCGGTCGTCACCGGCCACCTTCGGACACTTCGGGGGCATCGGAACATTCCTCTGGCGGGACCCGGTGGCCGACGTCGGGTGCGTGATGCTCGCCGAACGCGACTTCTCCAAGTGGGGTCTCGTGCACTGGCCGCCGTTCAACGGGGCAGTGCTCGAGGCGTGCGCACCGTGAACAAGCCGGGCTTCACCCTCGGTATCGGCCCGTTGTTGCTGTGCGGTTTCGCCGTGCCCGTGTCGAACAGCATGGTGTTCCCCGCGCTCAGCGACCTGCAGGATCGCTACGGCTTCTCGAACGGCGGTCTGGGCGTCATCTCCGCGGCCGGATTCTTCGCATCTTTCATCGTGCAGCTCCTGCTTGCTCCTCTCGCCGACAAGGGCCGTCAGCGCACCTTCGTGCTCAGCGCCCTGCTGCTCGCCGCCGTCGGGTCCGTGCTCTTCGCCTTCGGCACCACCCTGTGGATGTTCATCGTCGCCCGAGCCGTCACCGGGATGTCGCTCGGGCTGAGCGGACCCGCGGTGCGCGCCATCGTCGGGGGCCTCGATCGTGACCGGGCAGCCGAGAGACTCGGCCGCCTGCGGGGCATCGAGCTGGCCGGATTCACCGGTGGCCCCCTCATCGGCGCGCTCCTCATCGAACCCTTCGGCCTGCGCGGCGCCTTCCTCGTGTTCGGGGCGGTCGCCCTCGTCTGTTTCGTCCTCGTGTCGGGACGTCCCCTGCCCCAACTGCCCCCGAGCGACAGGGCCCGATCGGTCAGCATCGACCTTCTCCGCGACCGCAAGGTGCGCGCGGCGGTGCTCGCCTCGGTGACTCTCTTCGTGCCGGTCGGAATCTACGACTCGCTGTGGGACCGCTACATCACCGACCGCGGAGGCAACAACCTGCAGGTGGGCCTGACGTTCCTGCTGTACACGATCCCGTTCGTGCTCTTCGCCGCCCGGGGTGGTCGCCTGGCCGACCGCATCGGACCGGCCCGGGCGACTGTGCGGGGCATCTGGCTCATCGCACCGCTCGTGTTCATCTACGGCGTTCTGCCCACACCGGAGCTTCTCATCACCTTCGGTCTCGTGGAGGGGCTTTTCGGTGCGTTCGCCGCACCGGCCGCACAGGCGTTCGTCGCCCGCTCGGCCCCGGAAGGTCGCGCGACGGCGACCCAAGGACTCGCGGGCAGCGGGGATCTCCTCATGGGTTCGGCGATGTCCCTCGTGTCGCCACTCATCTACGGGCGCTGGGGGCCGGAGTGGACCTTCGGATTCGCGGCCATTGTGATGTCCCTCATGGGCGCAGCGGTGGCGGTGATGGCTCGGGGAGCGGACGAACCACGCCGCGCTCCGACCGGCTGAGGACGTTCAGCTCAGTCGTTCGACGACCATCGCCATGCCCTGGCCGCCGCCGACGCACATCGACTCCATGCCGTAGGTCTTGTCCTCCCACTGGAGCCCGTTGATGAGGGTGGTCATGATGCGCGCACCCGTCATGCCGAAGGGATGGCCGAGGGCGATCGCGCCGCCGTGCACGTTGATCTTGTCCATCGGGATGCCGAGGTGCTTGGCCGACGGAATGACCTGCGCGGCGAACGCCTCGTTGATCTCCACGAGGTCGATCTGGTCGATGGTCATGCCGGCGCGCTTCAGGGCCTGGCGACAGGCCTCGATGGGGCCGAGGCCCATGATCTCGGGGTTGAGGCCCGACACGCCCGATGAGACGATGCGCGCGAGGGGGGTGAGGCCGAGTTGCTTGGCCTTCGTGTCGCTCATCACCATCACTGCGGCGGCGCCGTCGTTGAGCGGGCAGGCGTTTCCGGCCGTCACCGAGCCGTCGGGGCGGAACACCGGCTTGAGCTGGGACACCGCCTCGTAGTTCGTGCCGGGTCGCGGACCGTCGTCCTTCGACACCACGGTGCCGTCGGGCAGCGTGAGAGGGGTGATCTCGCGCTCGAAGAAGCCGTTGTCCACGTGCTCGCACGCGAGGTTCTGCGAGCGCACACCGAACCGGTCCATCTCCTCGCGGGTGACACCCTCGACCTCGACCACGTTCTCGGCGGTCTGACCCATGGCGATGTAGGCATCGGGCAGGCCCGTCGGCGGGCTCCACCCGCCCTGACCCCCTGCTGCGCGCGCCTTCGTGCGGGCACCCGCCTCCTTGAAGATCGGGTTCGGGGCCGAATCACTGGCCCCGGAGGCGTAGCGGCTCACCGTCTCGACGCCGGCGGCGATGAAGCAGTCGCCCTCGCCCGACTTGATGGCGTGAGCGGCCATCCGGATCGTCTGGAGCGAGGACGAGCAGTAGCGGTTCACCGTCACGCCGGGCACATCGTCGAGA
>JAULXU010000097.1:1636-1990 GCA_032118285.1 Ilumatobacteraceae bacterium | reverse complement strand
AGAAGACCCGGGCGACGGGCGGTGACACAGCCCCTTCGTAGAGTCGGACTTGTGACTGAATCCAGCGCCTCTTCCAAGCTCTTCCATCAAAGTTTGTACAAAGACTGGGCATTCCTGCTCGGGACTGCGGCCGCATCGGTACCTGCAGTGAACTCCGCTCGAAACTACGCGCCGTTCGAGGGCATGACCTCTTCAACCTGGGGAGCACTGGGCGCCGACATCTTGATCGGCAGTGGCATCAACTTTCTTCTCTTTGGAGTTGTGCCCTCCGTCATTCGACGCAACCGAGCCGCAAAGAGGGGCGGTGCGCTCGATAGTTCTCCCGAGAACTTTGCTGAGTCCTCAACATGGATT
>JAULXU010000097.1:0-1626 GCA_032118285.1 Ilumatobacteraceae bacterium | reverse complement strand
CTCTCTGTGATTGCCGTCGCTGCCCTGATTGTGATGGCGAACCCTCGGGACGCTGTCCTCTCCGCTGAGGATCGGAGACCCGTCACCGAGTGCACCAACCGAGGAAGCGACCGGGTGTGCTTCACCGTGACTCCCAACGAGGACGCCACCCGATTCTCGATCAGTTCCAACTGGGTTTACGGCACCACTCAGTATCTCGAGGGCGTACCTGTGAACGCCATCACTTGGAAGGGGGAAGTCGACTGTGACGGCGCACTCCCCAGCGTGCTGGACCTCGATGTCATCACCAACTCGCAGCGGTCTCTCTCACTGGATGCAATGAACCAGATGAGACTTGGAATCAGAACGATTGAGTTGCCGCGTCTACAGAGTCGTCTGTGTGATCAGTAAGCACAAGGAAGCAGCGACAATTCCGGCCGCCTGAAAAGGACCTGCGACATACCACGCCGGTTTCGTCCGGCTCTTCAATATGTCCCTCAGGGCACTCTTCAATGACTTCACCCAAGAGTTAGGCGGCTCCCCTCTCAGCGCCGGTGCATGGGACGGCAGTAGTTTCGCTGGGTGCTTCACCGCCGCGACATCGAGGGACTCAGGGCCGTCGCGGTGCTCGCCGTCATCGCCTACCACTTCCACTTCGCCGGTGTCGGGGGCGGATTCGTCGGCGTCGACGTGTTCTTCGTCGTCTCGGGTTTCCTCATCACCTCGCTCCTCCTGCGTGAGCACGGGGAATCGGGTCGCATCTCGTTCGCCCGCTTCTACGCCCGACGCGTCAAGCGACTGCTGCCCATCTCGGCCGTCGTCCTCGCCGCGACGGCGGTCGCATCCATGCTGTGGCTCGACCCGACCCGGCTCGACACATTGCGCACCGACACGATCGCTGCCTCGCTCTTCGGCGCCAACCTCGTCTTCGGATGGCGCGGGACCGACTACCTGGCGAGCAACCTGCCGCCCTCTCCCCTGCAGCACTACTGGTCGCTCTCGGTGGAGGAGCAGTTCTACGCGATCTGGCCGGCACTCATCGCCCTGACCGCACTGCTTCCCCTCGGCCGCCGCACCGTGCGCACGAGGGCGCTCGCGACCGTCGCCGTCGTCTCGGTCGCATCGTTCGCCGCCAGCGTCGCCCTGTCCGCGTCGCAGGCCTCGTGGTCGTATTTCGGTCTGCACACGCGGGCGTGGGAGATGGGCGCCGGCGCCCTGCTCGCGTGCGCATGGCCGGAGGTCGAACGGATTCCCCGCGGCGTGCGGGCCGTGCTCGGCTGGACCGGTGTCGGTCTCGTCGCCCTCGCGGTCGCGACCTTCGGTTCGGTGTCGGGATTCCCCGGCTGGCTCGCCATGGTGCCCGTGCTCGGCGCGGTGCTCGTGCTGGGCGCCGGCGACGACACGGAACGCGGACCCGTCGCCGTTCTGCGCGCGGGACCACTGCAGTGGATCGGTGCCCGTTCCTATTCGCTCTACCTGTGGCACTGGCCGGCAATCATCATCGCCGAGGGCCACAACGAGGGATCGCTCTCTCTCACACAGCGAGCCGCGCTCCTCGTGGCCGTGGTGGCGGTGTCAGAGATCGGTTTCCGGGTGGTGGAGCGGCCGGCCAGGGTGTCGCGCACCCTCTCGACCCGACACGGCATC
>JAULXU010000096.1:3036-4450 GCA_032118285.1 Ilumatobacteraceae bacterium | reverse complement strand
ACGAGGAGGTTCACCGCCGGGGGTGCCTCCCAGCGCCTGTCCAGGCGGCCCCGCCCCGCCGTCTGATGGTCGGCCCTCAGCACGGTGCGGTCCGGGGCCCCGGCCCGGCCGGCCTCGAGCAGGTCGGCGTTCGTGCTGCCGGTCTCGGCCACGTGGCCGATGCGCCACGTTCCTCTCGTATTCGCATTTCCGTGGTCCATCAGGCCAAGATTGCCACCTGTGCTGAAGAAGATTCTCATCGCCAACCGTGGAGAAATCGCCGTGCGCGTCATTCGCGCCGCCCGCGAGATGGGCATCGCCACCGTGGCGGTGTACTCCGAACTCGACCGGGGAGCCCTCCACGTCCGCCTGGCCGACGAGGCCTACGCCCTCGGCGGACAGACGGCGGCCGAGAGCTACCTCAACACCGAGGCCATCCTCGACGCCATCCGGCGCAGTGGCGCCGACGGCGTCCACCCGGGCTACGGCTTCTTCAGTGAGAACGCCGACTTCGCCAGGGCCATCACCGAGATGGGCGTGGCGTTCATCGGACCTCCTCCCGCCGCCATCGACGAGATGGGAGACAAGGTGTCGAGTCGCAAGGCCGCGCTGCGGGGCGGTGCCCCCATCGTTCCCGGCACGACCGAATTCGTCCATTCCGCCGACGAGATCACGGCCTTCGGAACGGAGCACGGCTGGCCCGTCGCCATCAAGGCGGCCTTCGGCGGCGGCGGTCGCGGCATGAAGGTCGTGCACTCCGCCGGCGAGGTCGCCGAGGCCATGGAGTCGGCGCAGAGAGAAGCGCGCAACTTCTTCGGACGCGACGAGATCTACGTCGAGCGCTACCTCACCTGGCCGCGACACATCGAGGTGCAGCTGGTCGGGGACACGCACGGAAACGTCGTGTGGGTCTCGACCCGCGACTGCTCGGCACAGCGTCGCCACCAGAAGCTCGTCGAGGAGGCGCCGGCCCCGGCGCTGCCACCGGGCGTGGAAGAGGCCATGGGCGAGGCGGCGGTGAAGGCGGCGCGGGCCGTCGGTTACTACAACGCGGGAACGGTCGAGTTCATCTACCAGGACGGCGAGTTCTTCTTCCTCGAGATGAACACGCGGCTGCAGGTCGAGCATCCCGTCACCGAGGCCATCACCGGCATCGATCTCGTGGAGTGGCAGATCCGCGTGGCCTCCGGGGAGAAGCTGCCGATGTCCCAGGAAGAGGTGCTCGCCTCCCGTCGCGGTCACGCCATCGAGATCCGCATCAACGCCGAGAATCCCGCCGGGGGACGCTTCCTCCCCTCCCCGGGACCCATCACAAAGCTCGTCACCCCGGACGGATTCGGGGTGCGCTTCGACGGCGGATACGAGAGCGGCGACACCATCAGCCAGTACTACGACAATCTCGTGGGCAAGCTCGTCGTCTGGGGTCGCGACCGGG
>JAULXU010000096.1:0-3026 GCA_032118285.1 Ilumatobacteraceae bacterium | reverse complement strand
CGTACTTCTGGGCGAAGTCGGAAAAGTACTCGCCGATGCGGGCGAGGCCTCCAAATGCTGCACGGGCTGGTGCGCCGCAGAGCTGCCCTCCACAAGTGGCACCCTGCGTGCCCTGCGCGAGACGGTCGTCGAGGGCATCGCCACGACGATCCCGGCAGACATCGCCATCCTCGAGCATCCCGACTTCGCCGCCTGCACCCACTCCACCAAATGGGTCGAGGAGCGCCTCGACCTGTCGGGCATCGACGCCGCGCCCCCGGCCGCACCCGAGCAGGACGACGAGCCGCTGGTGCGGCGCAGCACCGTCGTCGAGGTGAACGGACGCCGGTTCGACGTGACGATGTGGGTGCCCGAGACCGCCGGCACGGCCGTCGCGACACGACCCAAGAAGAAGACCGCCCGGGCAGGAGGTTCGGGGTCCTCGGGCGGTGCCGGTGGAGGCAGCGGCCAGGTCAGCGTGCCCATGCAGGGGACCATCGTCAAGGTGCTCGTCGAGGTCGGCCAACAGGTCGAGGCGGGTCAGACGGTCGTCGTGCTCGAGGCCATGAAGATGGAGAACCAGATCGAGGCCGACAAGAGCGGCACGGTGTCCGCCGTCAACGTGTCGCCGGGCGACACGGTCGGCTCGGGCGACGTCGTCGTCGTCATCTCCTGATTCCGGCCCGCCCGCGACATCGCACCGACGACCCCGAAAGGGGCGGTGCGAGCCGCCGTCACTCGGCGGCTTCGGAGAGGGATTCGGCCAGCGACGGGTGCACGAGCAGGCTGTCGAGCAGGTCCGACACCCTGAGGTGCGCGGTGACGGCGAGTGCCACAACGCTCACGAGTTCCGCCGCGTGCCGCCCCACCACGGTCCCGCCGAGAACCACCCCGGTGTTCGGGTCGGAGATGAGCTTGACGAATCCGTGCGGATCGTTGTGGATGAGCGCCTTGGCCGACGACGAGAACGGCACTTTGGTCACACGGATCTTGCGCCCCGACGAGAAGGCGTCCGCCTCGGCCAGTCCGACGTCGGCGATCTCGGGCTGGGTGAAGATGGCCGACGCAGCCTTGTCGTAGTCGACCTCCCGGCTGTCCGGACGGGCCACTCCCATCACGTACTCCGCGATCTTGCGGCCCTGCATGCTCGCGACCGACGACAGCGGCAGGCGGCCGCTCACGTCGCCCGCGGCGTAGATGTGCGGCACGTTCGTGCGGCAGCGCGCGTCGATGGCGATGTACCCGCGCGAGTCCAGCGCGACCCCCGCCGCGTCGAGGCCGAGCCCCTCCACGTTCGGTTCCGAGCCGATGGCCAGAACCGCGTGGGTGGCCCGAACCTGGCGGCCGTCGTCGCACTGCACGAGCACACTCTCGCCGTCGCGCGTGACCGCGGTGGCGCGGGCACCCTTGAGCAGCTTCACCCCGGCCGCGAGGAACCGGTCCTCCAGTGCCGCGGCGGCCTCGGCGTCCTTGCCGGGCAGCACCTGCTGGCGACTCACCACGAGGGTGACGGTCGCCCCGAACGAGGCGAACATGTGGACGAACTCGACTCCGGTCACGCCGGAGCCGACCACGACGACGCTCTCGGGGAACACCCGCGGCGGGTAGCAATCGCGGGTCGTGAGGATGCGTTCCCCGTCGGGCTCGACCCAGGCGGGGATGCGGGGCCGCGATCCTGTGGCGATGACGAAGGCATCCCCCGCGAGGCGCGTCGTCCCGGCGGCGCCGGTCACCTCGACCTCGTGGCTGCCGGTGAACCGGGCCTCGCCCATGACGATGCGCACGCCCTGACTCTCGAGGAGGCGCGTCGTGGAGTCACGCATGTTGCCCACGATGCCCTGGATCCGCCCGGCAAGGGTGTCCACATCGAAGACGGGTCGGTCGTTGTCGATTCCCATCCCCTCGAAGCGCTTCGTCGCGCTCATCGCGCCGCCCGTGGCGATCATGGCCTTGGAGGGGATGCAGTCGAGCAGGTGTGCGGCGCCACCGACAATCTCGCGCTCGACCATGGTCACGTCCGCCCCGAGGCGCGCGGCCCACGAGGCCGCCGCGTTCCCGCCGGGTCCGCCCCCGATGATGACGAGTTTCGTGGTCACCGCGTCAGGCTAGCCACCGGCTCCGGCGGGACCCGGGGAGCCGTCACGGTGACGGAGCGTCGTCTCCGTCGTCGGGCTCCTCGGTCGGCGGCGGGTCACCGGGGAACACGGGCCGTTCGACATCGGGCACGGGCACGGGGTTCGGGCAGTACCGCGAGGGATACCCCATCAGGTCGCGTCTGCCGCCCGCCCACTCGAAGTGCATGCCGTCCGGGCGCAGGAAGTTGCCGCCCCAGGCGAATCCCCACTTGCGCATGATGCGCACCACACCGCAGTCGAGCACCGGCACCTTTCCCTGCGCGTTTGCCACGGTGTTGACGTCGAAGGCGATGCCCCATGCATGGCGCGACGGCGTGCCGTAGGCCCCGTGGTAGCGGGAATAGCGCGAGGCGAAACACCCTCCGTACCTGTTCGAGTTGACCACGTCGATCCGCGAGGCGAGACCTGCCGCGGCGATCTCGGTGAGCGCCGACTGGATCGCTCCCACCACGCGGGCGTGACAGTGGTGACGCAGCGCCACGCCCGAATAGGCCACCTGCACGAGCCGGCTGGTGTATGCGGGAAGAACGGCGATGCGCGCACTGGACGGCGCCGTGTAGATCAACTGCCCGAACCTCGCGGCCACCTCGGACGAGCCGAGGACGTCGTCGGGATCGGGCGGATCCCACGAGCGGCGCAACCGGTACTCGGTTCCGATGATCACCCCCCGGGAACGCAGTGCCGCCTCCACCGACTCGGGCGTGCGAATGCCGGCGATCACCACCTGCGAGATGGACAGAGCCCCGAAGCGGGGCTCTGACACGTGGACCGGGAGCAGCAGGTCCCGTCCGGCGACGAGTCGCTGGTCGACGATGGCCCCCACTCGCAGCGACCTCGGCCGGTTCCGTCTGTCCCTCAACTCAAGACGGTCCCCGACCCGTATCCCGCGACGCGCCGCGGTCACTTCGCCCA
>JAULXU010000095.1:0-2152 GCA_032118285.1 Ilumatobacteraceae bacterium | reverse complement strand
GGGCGGCGTCGCGCGCCTGATCCGGCCTCAGCGGCGCTCGCGGGCGGCCTCGAGGAGCATCTCGAGACCGAGTGCCGCGGTGCGCTCCCAGCGGAACTGTGAGTTGTGGTCCAGAGCCGCGCGCGAGAGGCGCGCGCGACCCTCGGCGTCGCCGAGTAGGCCCGCGATGGCTGGTCCGAGTTCGGAAAGATCGGCGACGATGACCCCGGTGACTCCGTCCCGCACCGCGGCACGATGTCCGTCGTTGTTCGTCACGACAGCCGGGGTGCCGCACGCCCCGGCTTCGGTGATGGTGAGACCCCATCCCTCCGAGTGGGATGCACTCGTCACGAGCCACGCCGCGCCGTAGAGCCGCACCAGCCGGTCATGGGGAATGCGCCCGGCCATTTCAATGTGCGAGGTCAATCCCGTTTCGTTGATGGCGGCCTCGATGCGCTCCCTTTCGGGGCCGTCCCCGACGATGACGAGACGGGCGCCGGGGTGGGCGTCGACCACCGAGCGGAAGGCATGCACCAGCTCGACGAATCGCTTGACCGGGGCGAGCCTTCCCACCGCGACGACGAGGGGATCGGCGGACTCGGGCGTCCCGTCCGGCCGGAAGGAGGCATCAATCGCCGGTTCGATGACGCGCACGCGTCCGGGACGGAAACCGAGTTCGACGAGGCGGTCACGGGTCGTCGGTGCGAGCGTGGCGACGAAGGTGCGACGGTAGAAGAGCGGGGCGATCCGGGTTTCGACTAGCCGTCCGAGGGGCGCCAGGAACGAGGGCAGGCTCTCGCCCCACATGTCCTCGTGGATGTGGTGCAGGTACACGATGCGCGCATCGGCACGCCACAGGGGGCTGAACCAGGGGACACCGTTCCAGGTCTCCACGACCGCCGTTCCCCGGGGCCGGCGCCGCCACAATCGCGGGAGGATCACGCGGGGGAACACCCCGTAGCGTCCTCCGCGCTGCACGACCCGGTAGCCGTGACGGACGAATTCACGCGGCTCGTCGTGGGTGGAGGTGCGGTGCTCGATGTCGATCCCTGCCGCGGCCCACTGACCGAGGACGTTGTCGAGGTAGATCTCCGATCCCCCGGCCTCGGGATCGTCGAGGTCACGCCAGGCACAGGATTCGACCCGGGTGATTCCTGCTGCCGCAAGATCGGCCACCAACTGCCCGAGGCGTTCCGTGGGAGCGGGGGGCGGGGTGCTTGCACCTGTCACAGGGGGGCGATGATACTTGCGGCGTGAAGCAGACCGGTGAACGACCACTCAAGGAGACGACCCCGTCGGGACTCATCGCCCTGCACGATGCGGGTTATCGCGAGATACGCGCGCGCCTCGGCACGGGAACCGTTCTCGACATCGGATGTGGCGTCGGGGATGAATCGATCCGACTTGCCGGCCATGGGCGCTCGGTGATCGGTGTCGACTACGACCTCGAGACGGCCAGCCTCGCGCGTGGACAGGGCATAGGGGCGGTGTGCGGGGACGGTGCCGTGCTGCCCTTCATGACGGGGAGCATCGACGCCGTCTCGTCGAGCCACATCATCGAGCACTTCGTCGATCCGACCGGCCACGTGGCCGAGATGGCCCGGGTGGTGGCCGACGACGGCGCCGCTTTCATCCTCACTCCGAACGAGCCGGCGGACTTCGAGAACCCGTTCCACGTGCATCTCTTCACTCCCGAGACGCTGAGGCCGCTGCTGGCGCGCCACTTCGATGATGTGACCGTCGTGGGTCTGGACGGGAACGATGAGGTGCGGGCCGACTTTGCACGTCGACGGCGGACGGGTCGAATGATCCTCGCCCTCGACGTGTTCAACCTCCGACGCCGTTTGCCTCGCTCGTGGTTCGTCGCGCTCCATTCGGCAGGTCGTCGCGTGATCTATCCGCTGCTGCGGCGGTTCTCAGGGCCCGAGAAGGTGATCGGCGAGGAGGCTTTCGCGGTCACGGAACGGATCGACGAGGACACTCTCGTGCTCTTCGCCATCGCGCGCCGTCCGAGGCGCTGATCAGCGGTCCCGGAAGGACGTGGCGCTCACGCGTCGGCGCAACAGGGCGTCCCGAGCACCCCATCGCGTGACGAGCCACAGTGCCTCCCGCACGATCGATCCCTTCATCTTCGAGACCCCGAGCTGTCGCTCGCGGAAGATGATGGGACTCT
>JAULXU010000094.1:0-12778 GCA_032118285.1 Ilumatobacteraceae bacterium | reverse complement strand
CCACCAGGTGCATCCCGTCGACTGCGTGGTCCCCCGCACCATGTAGGAGGTGATGGGGGACGTGCCGGTGTCGAAGGGTGCCGACCAGGACACGACGACACCGCCGTCGTCGAATCGGGCGACCGGCGCAGACGGCGCGGACGGAACCGTCCCGGAGGTCGGACCCGTGTGCAGCAAGAGATTCGGGGACCCGGAGCCGGGCGACTGGATGCGTCCCGGAGTGGCCGCCGAGAGGATCTCGGCCGCGATGCGCCAGGCCGGCTCCGTCGGCGTGCGGGACCAGAGCACCGCGGCCGCACCGGCGACGTGGGGGGCGGCCATGGAGGTGCCGTCGTAGAAGCGGGTCGAGTCGCCGGGATAGGTGGAGAGGACACCGACACCGGGCGCGAACACGTCGAGGCAGGTTCCCCAGTTGGAGAACGAGGCGCGAGAGTCGGTGGACGTGGATGCTCCCACCGTGATGGCCGACGGCGCGCTCGCCGGTGACGTCCAGCATGCATCGACGTTCGAGTTCCCCGCGGCCACGCTCGTGACGATGCCGTCCGCCACGAGCGCCTCGACGGCGTCGTTGAGGGCGCGGGAGAATCCGCCCCCCAGGCTGAGATTCGCCACGGCGGGCACACCCGCCACGTGATGAGCGATGGCCCAGTTGACGCCCTGGATGACCGTCGTGTCCGATCCGCTGCCGGTGCAATTGAGCACGCGCACCGACACCAGCGACACCGACTTGGCCACCCCGTAGGTGGCCGATCCGATGGTTCCTGCCACGTGTGTTCCGTGCGTCGCGCAGTCGGTCGGGGTTCCCCCCACCGACGTCATGCCCGCCACGGCACGCCCACCGAAATCGCGGTGCGTGACGTCGATCCCGTCGTCGATGACGTACGCGGTGACGCCGGAACCGTCGCCTTCCCAGTTGAACCGGGCGTCGAGCGGAAGGCCTCGTTGGTCGATGCGATCGAGTCCCCACGGCGGTGAGGATTGCGAACCCGTGGTCGTCACCCACGTGTCCGGCTCCACCCAGAGCACGGCGGGATGGGCACGCAGCTCCTTCAAGCCGGCTTCATCGAGTGTGGCGGTGAATCCCGAGATGGCTCCGCGGTGTCGCACCAGCACCCGGTCCCCGAGTACCCCGAGCACCCCCTCGCGGGATGCCGACGAGGAACCGGGGTGCAGGCGCACGATCCACCGACCGGGGATCTGTTCCCCCGGCACGGGAACGATTTCCTCGGCGGACACGATGTCGTCGCTCTCCACCGAGAGCACTCGACCGTCAGCGCGCAGGGCTGCGGCAGCGGAGGCGTCGAGGAGCACGGCGACGCCGTGGAACGCGGCCGTGAACTCGCGGAGAACGGGCACGCCTGCGCCGGCGAGTTCGGCGCCCAACGACACCCGAGCGGCCGCGGACCGGACGGTGACGATCCACCGCGTCTCGACCACAGGGGCGAACACGTCGGGGATTGTCGGAGCGGATGCCGCATCGGAGGGAGGATGCGCCGCGAATGCCGGCGACACGGGAATGATGCCCGCCACGACCGCCACTCCCGCGAGGAGGGCACGGGAGCGCATCAACACGTCCCCAACCTATCCGCCGGGTCCCGGACGGCTCCTGGCTCGAGGGTCTCGGCTCGCGGGCCCCGGTCGACGCCGCGTGACCGATGTCGCGTCACGCCGGCTCGACGAAGTATCGGGTCAGCCGATGAGGTCGGCGGCACCGAGCAACAACTGCGGCCAGACACCGACCACGAGCACCGCCCCGGCAGCACCCACCACGACGACCGCCAGCGGAGCCGACACGGGGGCACGCTCCGTCGTCCCGCCGTCCTCCAACCACACCGACACCACGATGCGCAGGTACAGGTACGCCCCGATGACCGCGGCCACCATGGCTGCCACTGCGATGGCGTAGGAACCCGAATCGACGGCGGCCCGGATGACACCGAATTTGGCCACGAATCCGGCGGTGAGGGGAACACCGGCCTGGGCGAAGAGCAGCACGCTGAACGCAAGGGCGAGGAGGGGCGAGCGACGCGAGAAGCCCCGCAGGTCGGCGAGATCGCCGGCTCCGCCACCGACCGCCGCCATCACCGCGGCGAAAGAACCGACGGACATCACCGCGTACACGGCGAGGTACGCCATCGCGGGGGCGAGCCCGGTCTCTCCGTAGTGGCCGGCGGCCTCGAGCCCCACGAGGATGAAGCCGGCATGCGCCACCGACGAGTACGCGAGCATCCGCTTGACGTTCGTCTGCACCGTGGCGAGAGCGGACCCGACCACGATCGACAGCAGAGCGAGCAGCCACACCACCGGTCGCCAGTCGTCGACCCGGGTCTCCAGTCCCGTCACCATCACGCGCAACAACGCGGCGAAGGCACCGACTTTGCCGGCCGACGCCATGAAGGCGGTCACCGGCGAGGGCGAACCCTGGTACACGTCGGGAGTCCATGACTGGAACGGCACCGCCGACACCTTGAATCCGAGCCCGACGAGCAGCATGCCGACACCGAGCAGCAGGACGCTGTCCCGGGTTCCCACTCCCACCGATCCGCCGAGCACACCGGCCACCTCGGATATGCGTGTCGTCCCGGTGGATCCGTACACCAGGGCGATCCCGTAGAGGAGGAAGGCCGAGGCGAAACCGCCGAGGATGAAGTACTTGAGCCCGGCCTCCTCGCTCTCCTCGCGGCCCCGGCTGCTCGCCGCCAGCACGTAGAGCGCCAGGCTGAGGATCTCGAGCCCGAGAAAGAGCACGATGAGGTCGTTGGCAGCGGCCATCACCACCGCGGCGATGGCCGCGGTGAGGAACAGCACCTCTAGTTCGGGGCCGGTGGTGCCCTCGGCCCGCTTGTGCACGAGGAGGAGCAGTGACGCACCGGCCAGAACGATGAACACCACGACGGAGGAGAACACCGCGAAGCGATCGACGTGGAGGGCGCCGGACATGATCGTCGAGGCCGGCTCCTCGCCCAGGTCCACCCACTTGGCACCGGCGAGCACCGTGGCGAGCGCAGCCGCCGTCACGGTCAGCGTGGTGGTCGCAACGTTCGTCCAGCGCCGCCACATGGTGCCGAGCAGCATGAGGACCGCGGCGGCGCCGAGCAGCACGAGCATCGGGGCGAGGTCGCTCCAGGCCACCTCGGTGGCGGGAAGTCCGGCGGCGAGATGCATCATCCGCCCCCCGTGCCCTCATCGATGGTTGTCCCGCCCGGCGCGAACCCGGTGACGTCCTCGATGCGCTCCATGAGACGGTCCACCGCCGGCTCGATGCGCTCCAGCATGGGCTTGGGATACAGGCCGGTGAAGCCGATGACCGCCACGAGCACGAGGACGGCCGCCCCCTCGCGCGCGGTCATCTCGGCGAATCCCCGGTTGGCCTCGTCGGGCTCACCGTGAAAGACGCGCTGATAGGCCCACAGGAGGTAGAGCGCGGCGAGGATGACACCGGCGGCGGCCACGACGGTCCACCAGCGCGCGGTCTCGAACGAGCCGATGAGGACGAGGAACTCGCCGACGAATCCGTTGAGGCCGGGTACACCGATGGAGGACAGCATCACCACCGTGAACGCCGCGGCGAAACCCGGGGCCACGGATTGCAGACCGCGGAGTTCCGCGATGGCCCGGGTGCGTCGGCGTTCGTAGATCATCCCCACGAGGAGGAACAGGGCCCCGGTGGACACGCCGTGGTTGACCATCTGCACCACCGAGCCCGTGAGAGCCTGCGAGGAGATCGCGAACGTGCCGAGCACGATGAAGCCGAGGTGGGCCACCGACGAGTACGCGACGAGCCGCTTGAGGTCGGTCTGCATGGTGGCGGCGATCGCGCCCCAGATGATTCCGATGACGGCCAGTGTGAGCAGCACGGGCCTCGACCAGATCGCCGCCTCGGGGAAGAGATAGAGACCGAATCGCAGGAACCCGTAGGTGCCCAGTTTGAGGAGCACTCCGGCCAGGATGATCGAGCCGCCCGTCGGGGCCTGGGTGTGGGCGTCGGGCAGCCACGTGTGCACCGGGAACAACGGCACCTTGACGGCGAACGCCACGGCGAAGGACGCGAACAACCAGCGGCCGGTCGATGCCGCGAAATCGGCGCGCTCGGCGAGGGTCACGAGGTCGAACGTGAGGTACCCGACGTCGGACCGCGCCAGCAGTGCCGTCGCCACGATGCCGACCAGCATGAAGGCCGAGCCGAACATCGTGTAGAGGAAGAACTTCGTGGCCGCGTAGACACGGTTGTCGTAGCCCCAGCCACCGATGAGGAAGTACATCGGCACGAGGACGATCTCGAAGAAGACGAAGAAGAGGAACAGATCGAGGCTCAGGAAGCTGCCCATGACACCGGTCTGGAGGAGCAGCATCCATGCGTAGTGGCGCTTCTCGTCGTGGTGCGGGTCCACCACGAGGATGACGAAGGGGAACAGAAGGCCGGTGAGCACCACCATGAACAGCGAGATGCCGTCCACCCCGAGGTGCCAGGACACGCCCCAGGAGCCGATCCATTCGTGTCGCGACACGAACTGGAAGGCGCCGTCATGGGTCTCGAACGCCGACAGGAGCCACATCGAGAGCGCGCCGACGAACACCGACACGAGCGAAGCCAGGAGACGCACCGAGTCGGGTCGGCGCGAGGGCATGACAGCCACGGCGAGCGATCCGAGCGCCGGCAACAGCACGAGAAGGGTGAGGATCGGGAAGTCCCCCGCCCCTCCCCCGGCGGACGCCGCCACGAGCGCGCCGCTCACGACAGGATCCCCCGCAGGAGGAACCACGCCAGCACCGCGACGGCTCCGACGGCGGTGATGAGGGCGTAGGAGCGCACGAACCCGGACTGCACGCGTCCGAGGAGACGACCGAGTCCGCGGGCCGTCCGACCTGCGCCGTCCACCGCCCCGTCCACGACGACCGCATCGGTCGTGGCGACCAGGTCGAACATCCGTCGTCCGGGACCGGCCACGAAGGCGGAGACTCCGGCGTCGTACCGCCATCCAGCCGCCAGGATCGCCGGCTCGCGCGGCGGCTCGGCGCGCCGCGCGTAGGCGATCCAGCCGAGCACGATGCCCGCGACCGCAACGAGGGCCGCCCCGACGAGGAGAAGCCACTTGTTGTCGTAGGCCCACGTCCCCTTGATCTCGGCCTCCGCGCCGTGCACGACGGGAGCGAGCCAGTGCTCGAGTCGATGGGTGGCGTCGGAGAACGGCAGTTGCATCGCCCCGCCGACGACCGAGAGCACCGCGAGCACTCCGAGCGGAACGAGCATCGTCGCGGGGCTCTCGTGCGGTGCGGTGTCGCCGTGGGCGCCGTGGTCGGCGGCGGGATCGTGCCAGCGCGCGCGGCCGAAGAAGACCATGACCACCTGGCGCGTCATGTAGACGGCCGTGAGCAGGGCCGTCACCGTGCCGACCGCCCACAGTGCACGATTGTCGGCGAGGACGAACAGGAGAATCTCGTCCTTCGACCAGAATCCGGCGAACGGGGGGACACCGGCGATGGCCAGCCAACCGATGATGAAGGTGAACGCGGTGAAGGGCATGACGCGTCGCAGGGCCCCCATGCGGCGCATGTCCTGCTCGTGGTGCATCCCGTGGATGACCGACCCCGAACCGAGGAAGAGGAGCGCCTTGAAGAACGCGTGCGTCACCATGTGGAACACGGCCGCCACGTACGCACCGGAGCCGATGGCGAGGAACATGAAACCGAGCTGAGACACGGTGGAGTACGCGAGGACCTTCTTGATGTCGTTCTGGGCCACCGCGATCGTCGCCGCGAACAGTGCCGTGACCGCTCCCGTCGTGGCGATGACGTCCATGGCCCACGGATGCGCTGCATCGAGCACGGGAGCCACGCGGGTGAGCAGGTACACGCCGGAGGTCACCATCGTCGCGGCGTGGATGAGGGCGGAGACCGGTGTCGGGCCCTCCATGGCGTCGGGGAGCCACAGGTACAGGGGAAACTGCGCGCTCTTGCCGCAGGCACCCACGAAGAGCATGAGGGCGATGCCCGTGGCCGTCGTCGCGGCCAGGTCACCCGACTCGGCGGCGTGGTTGATGCCGTCGTACGAGAGGGTCCCGACGGCGGTGAACGCCAGGAACATCGCCACCATCATCCCCCAGTCACCGACGCGGTTCGTGACGAAGGCCTTCTTGCCCGCCGTCGCGGCCGAATCCCTCTCGTGCCAGAACGAGATGAGGAAGTAGGAACTCGCGCCCACGCCCTCCCACCCGAGGAAGGTCACGAGCAGGTTCTCGCCCAGCACCAGCATGAGCATCGAGAACACGAAGAGGTTGAGGTAGAGGAAGAACTTGGGGAAGCGCGGATCGCCGTGCATGTATCCGATGGCGTACAGATGGATGAGCGATCCGACCCCGGTGACGAAGAGCGCCATGGTGATGCTGAGCGGATCGGCGAGCAGGGCCAGGTCGACCTGCAGAGCCCCCACGGGAATCCACTCGAAGAGGGTCACCACACGGTGACGATCATCCGAAGGGAGGGAGAGGAGGTCGAAAAAGATCCCGACGGTGACGACGAACGATGCCGCCGCCGCGAGGGTGGCCACCACTCCGGCGGAGGGTTCACCGAGACGACGTCCGAACACCACCAGAATCAGGAATCCTGCAAGTGGCAGGGCAGGCACGAGCCAGAGCAGGTCGGTCACGGGTTCAGCCCCTCAGTCCCGCGAGATCGTCGACGGTGGCCGCGGTGCGGCGGCGCATGATCGAAACGATGATGGCGAGGCCCACCACGACCTCGGCCGCGGCCACGACGAGCACGAAGAACACCGCCGTCTGCCCGTCGATGTCCCCGAGCGAGGTGGCCATGGCCACGAACGAGAGGTTCACCGCGTTGAGCATGAGCTCGATGGACATGAACATCACGAGCGGATTGCGCCTCGTCATCACCCCGAGGGTGCCGATGCCGAAGAGCACAGCACCCACGACGAGGTACCACACCGGCGTGGGTTCGAGGGTCGCGATCATCGGCCGACTCCCTCGCCGGAGCGTCGCCGCGTCATCACGACCGTTCCCACCACCGCGACGAGCAGCAGCACCGAGGTGAGCTCGAAGGCGAAGACATGGTCGGAGAACACGGATCGGGCGAGCTCGCGGATGTTGGCGTCCGGTGCGTCCACCGATGTCGCGGCGAGGCCCTCGCCGCGCGCCGTGAGTGCATCGCGGGCCGAGACGATTCCGGCGGCGAGGATGCCGACGAGGCCCACCGCGGCCAGGACGGCGAGCGGGCGCTGCGATGCGATCGGCTCCACCTCGAGGTCCTCGACCCGGTCGACCCCGAGCAGCATGATGACGAAGAGGAACAGCACCACGATGGCGCCGGCGTAGACGATGACCTGCACGGCCGCCAGGAAGTGGGCCGCCTGCGCGACGAACATGACGGCCACGCCGAACAACGTGAGCACCAGGCTCAGTGCGGCGTGGACCGGGTGGGACCGCGTCACCACGCCGATGGCGCCGGCGAAGACCATGATGCAGGCCGAGACAAAGACGAAGAACTCCATCAGGAGCGGTCTCCGCGGTCGCGCTCGTCCTGATCGGGTTCCGGCGCGCGCACCCCGGCACCGAGCTCGCCGCTCCAGGCCACGACACCCTCCATGTCCGCCCGACCCGACGGCGACGTCGCCCGCATCCACCCCGACGTGTGCGTCTCCTCGCCGGGACGCCAGTCCTCCCAGGGCATGGCCCGCGGCATGCCCGCATCGTCCACGAGAAGTTCGTCCTTCGTGTAGATGGCGTCGCGTCTGCTGGTGAAGGAGAACTCGAACAGCTTCGTCTCGGTGATGGCCTCGGTCGGACACGCCTCCACGCAGAGGTCGCAGTGGATGCAGCGCAGGTAGTTGATCTCGTAGACGAAACCGAAGCGCTCGCCCGGGGATGTGGGGTTCTCGGGGTCGTTGTCGGCGCCGCGCACGTGGATGCACTTGGCCGGGCACACTGCCGCGCACAACTCGCACCCGATGCACTTCTCCATCCCGTCCTCGTAACGGTTGAGGACGTGGCGTCCGTGCAGGCGCTCGGGCTTATCGATCTTGCGGTCCCTGTCGTCCTTCTTCTTGCGCCGAAAGACGCGGCCGCCCGAGTACTGGGTGGTCACGCGGTTGCGGCGTCCGTGCTGGCGCACGGTGACGAGGAATCCACCGAGGTAACCCATCAGAAGCCCGCTCCCTCGCGCTCGCGGTTGAGACGTGCCGTGCGCTGGGCCGCGGTCATGAGCGCGTACCCCCCGAGGAGTACGAGCGCCGTGGACAGGGTGACCACCCACTGGTCCCAGCCGGCGTCGGCGCCCACGCGCTGGGCCGCGAGGAGGATGAACCAACCGAGCGACAGCGGAATGAGCACCTTCCAGCCGAGGTTCATCAGCTGGTCGTAGCGAAGGCGCGGCAGTGTGGCACGGAACCACACGTAGATGTAGAGGAAGACGAGGACCTTGGCGAGCAGCCAGATCGTCCCCTCGAGGGCGTTGGGGACGAGGGGGATGTCGAGCACCATGCCGCCGATCGCCACCGGCTGGGGTCCGCCGAAGAACAGCGTGACGATGAGCGCCGACATGGTGATCGTGTTCATGAACTCGGCGAGGAAGAAGAAGGCGAAGCGGATCGATGCGTACTCGGTGTTGAAGCCGCCGACGAGCTCCTGCTCGGCCTCGACGAGATCGAAGGGCGGGCGATTGAGTTCGGCGGTGGCGGCGATGAGGAACACCACGAAGGGCACCACCCCGGTGGCCACGACGTTCCAGCGACCGGGCGTCGACTGGAGATCGACGATGCCGGCCGTGGAGAGTGTCCCGGACACCAGGAGCACCGCCGCCAGCGAGAGGCCGAGGGCGGCCTCGTACGAGACCATCTGTGCCGAGGCGCGCACCGAACCGAGCAACGGATACTTCGAACCGCTCGACCAGCCCGCGAGCATGATCCCGTAGACCGCGATGGAGGAGACCGCCAGGGCGAACAGAACCCCCACGGGGGGATCGGCGAGCTGCAGCCGCGTCTGGTGACCGAGAATCTCCACTGTGCCGGCCTTGTCGCCACGGAAGTCCCCACCGAGGGGGATGATGGCGAAAGCGAGGAAGGCAGGTGCGAGCGCGAGGTAGGGAGCGAGACGGAAGACCCATCGGTCCGCCCGGTCGGGGATGAGGTCCTCCTTGAAGAACAGCTTCGTCCCGTCGGCGAGCGTCTGGAGCAGGCCGAACGGGCCGGCCTTGTTCGGCCCGACCCGGTTCTGCATTCCCGCGATGACCTTGCGCTCGAACCAGACCATGAGCATCGTCGCCACCAGTCCGACGACGAAGACGACGAGGACCTTGACGGCCACGATCACGAGCGGCGTCCAGAGGAGGTCCCCCTCGAGCAGGGGGTCGAGAGAGAGGAGCGGATACATCAGATCGACTCGATTCTGACATCCGTCACCGGGTCGACCCGGCGAACGAGGTCGCGCAGGTCCGGATCACCGAGGTTGAACGGTACGAGCGCGCATCCGCGCGGCACCGCAGTGCTCGGCGACACGCGCACGACCGCGGACCCGTGCGCATTGGTCACGCGCACCGCCGCCCCCGCGGGCGTCCCGATCCGCTCGAGATCACCGGGATGTATCCACATCCCGGGCTCGCCCGCGAGCCCCGCGAGCGCCGGGCTGTGGGAGGTGCGCACGGCGCGGTCCCACAGTCGACGCGACATCACGACGCGGAATTCGTACGAGTTGCGCGGCGGCACGGCAACCGGCTGTTCGCGCACGGCATCGGGCGCGACCGTGAGCATCTCCCCGTCCGATCCCGGTGCGGCGGCGGACAGAATCCCGGCCCAACCCGTCACCGACGCCGTCATGAGGGCCCGCACGTCGTCGAGCGAGGTGATGCCGGAGTCGTGACCGAGCAGCGAGAGCAGCTCGGCGGCGATCATCCAATCCGGCCGAGAGGTGCCCCGGGCCACGACCCGGCGCGACACGCCGGTGACCCGGCCCTCGAGATTGGTCGTCGTCCCGTCCTTCTCCGCCCAACCGGCGGCCGGCAACACCACGTCGGCGCGAGAGGAACTCGAGGTGAGGAAGGTGTCCACGGCGACGACGTACCGCGCACCGGCCAATCCGCGACGGGCGAGGTCGGCGTCGGGCACATCGGCGAGGGGATCGGCGCCGAGCAGCACGAGACACTCGACCCGTCCGAGCGCGGCTTCGGCGAGAATCCGGGCGGCATCGACTCCGCCACGCGGAGCAAGACCGAGGGCCAGCGCGCCCCGGACGTTGCCCCGCCGCAGCACCGGCAGCACCGTGGCCGAGGGCACCGACGCGAGCACGGCGTCGAGTGCCGACATGACGTTCCCGGCGCTCTCGGCGAGATTGGGACGACCCGCCACGACGACGACCGGTCCCGACGCGAGTTGCGCGGCGACCTCGGGATCGGCGAGGAGTCCCTCCACGGCAGTCCGTTGCCCGCCCGGCTCGCAGGTCACCGAACGCCAGGCGATCGGCGTGAGGCCGGTGTCGTGGCTCGTGATCTCGACGATCCGGGTCCCGCCGCGCAGCGCGGCGTCGCGCAGGCGCAGGTGGAGGACGGGCAGCTCCTCCTTGACGTCCGGAGCGAGCATGATGACCGTGGATGCGCCGCAGGCATCGGCGATGGTGGCGGACGCCAGCGCCAGCACCGACGCCGGCAATCCGTCGTCGAGCTGTGCGTCTCGCATCGTCACGCCGAGCGCGTCGGCCAGTCGGGCCCACAGGAAGGCGTCCTCGTTGGTTCCCCGCGCGCCTCCGAGGACGGCGATGCTCCCCGGCGCGGCCATGCGCATCGCGCGCGCCGTCGCCTCGAGGGCGGCGGCCCAGGTCGTCTCCACGAGTTCGCCGTCACGCGCGATGAGCGGCTGCTCGACGCGGGCGTCCGCACCCGTCGCCTGGAAGTCGAACCGTCCGCGGTCACAGAGCCAACCGTGGTTGACGGGTTCGCTGTCCACCCCGAGGACGCGCACCACCTCGTCGCGACTCGACTGCACGACGGTGCGGCAACCGACGGAACAGGTGGTGCAGGTGCTCTCCTGCTGCTCGAGGTCCCACGGCCGCGCCTTGAAGCGGTACGGGGTGGCGGTCAGCGCACCAACGGGGCAGATCTGCACCGTGTTGCCGGAGAAGTGGGACGCGAATGGCTCGCCCGGAAAGGTGAGCACCTGGGTGTTGTTGCCGCGCTGCACGAAGTGGATGAGGGCATCACCTGCCACCTCGTCGGCGAAACGTGTGCAGCGGTCGCACAGGATGCAGCGCTCGCGGTCGAGCTGCACGAGGTCGCTGATGGGGATGGGCTTCTCGTAGTGGCGCTTCTCCTCCACGAAACGGCTCTCGCCGGCACCGTGGCTGAACGCCTGGTCCTGCAGGGGGCACTCGCCTCCCTTGTCGCACACCGGGCAGTCCAGCGGGTGGTTGGCGAGCAGCAGCTCGATCATGCCCTCCTGGGCACGCTTGACCTGCGGGGTGTCCGTGCGCACGACCTGGCCCTCGGCCACCGGGGTCATGCAGCTCACGACCATCATCGGTCCGCGCGGACCCTCCACCTCGACGAGGCACTGACGGCACATGCCCACCGAACTCATGCGCGGGTGGTAGCAGAACCGCGGGATGTACTCGTCGGTGCGGTCGGCGGCGGCGATGATCCACTCGCCGCGGCGGGCCTCCACCGTGCGTCCGTTGATGGTGATGCTCACCGCATCGGGGTCGCGCGGGGTGTCGTCCACGGTCCCGGACTCGTCCACTGCGGTCACTTCTCCACCGCCGTCACGGGGATGCGGGTGCGCTTCTGCACGAGCGCCTCGAACTCGGGCCTGAAGAGGGTGAGTGCGGAGTGCACCGGCGCGTACGCCGATGGTCCGACGAAACAGATCGTGTTCATGCGGTACGGGAACGGCACCGCCTCGAGTCCCTGGGAGCTGTCCGACGCGTGGGGGAACGCACCGGGGCAGATCGATTCGCCCACCTCGAACATCTGGTCGAGATCCTCCATGGTGCCCCGTCCCTCGACGACGCGGGTGAGGATGCGCTCGAGCCACGTGCCGCCCTCGCGGCACGGCGTGCACTTGCCGCAGGACTCGTGGGCGTAGAAGCGGGTGAGCGTGAGCGCCGCGCGCGGAATGTCCGTCGTGTGGTCCATGACCATCACGGCACCCGAACCGAGCATGGAGCCGGCCGGTCCCACCTGCGAGGCCTCGAAGGGGAGGTCGAGCTGTTCTGGGGTGAACCACGGCGCCGATCCTCCGCCGGGAACGAAGGCCTTCAATTCGTGGCCGTTCCGGATGCCGCCGCAGAATTCCTCGCCATGGATGAGGTCGCGGAAGGTGGTCGTTCCGTTGACGATCTCGTAGACGCCCGGGCGACGCACGTGCCCCGACACCGCCACCATGCGCGTGCCCGGCGACGTCTGGGTGCCGATGGCGGTGTAGGCGGCCGCGCCGTTGACCATGATCCAGGGCAGGTTCGAGAGGGTCTCGACGTTGTTCACGATCGTGGGCCTGCCGTAGAGACCCACGGCGGCCGGGAAGTACGGCGGCTTGAGACGGGGCATGCCGCGGTTGCCCTCGAGGCTCTCGATGAGCGCGGTCTCCTCGCCCACCACGTACGCACCCGCACCCCAGTGCAGCACGATGTCCACCGAGAAGCGCGAGCCCATGATGTTGCGCCCGACGAACCCGGCCGCGTAGGCCTCGTTGAGGGCGGCGGCGAGCCGTTCCTGGGCGAGGGGCATCTCGCCGCGCACGTAGAGGAAGCAGCGCGTGAGGCCGGCGGCATAGCAGGCGATGAGG
>JAULXU010000093.1:0-3382 GCA_032118285.1 Ilumatobacteraceae bacterium | reverse complement strand
ACAATGGGGCCGACCGTCGTGGGCGGTGAAAATGGCCTCGGCGTCGCGGAAGTAGGCGGTGTGGTCCGAGCGTCGGTACATGTGGACGGCGACGTAACACGAATCGCGCCCGTAGGCGGTCGAGAGTGCGACGTCGTCCGCCCGGGTGAACCGCACCTCGACCGGGAAGCTCACGAGATGACCACGTGACTCCACCATCCGCATCAGGTCCTCGAGCACCGACGGCAGAGCCGTGCGCGGCATGGCGTACTCCATCTCGAGGAAACGAACGATGCGGGTGCTGGCGAACACCCGGAAGCTGTCGTCGATCCAGTCGCGCCCCCCCGATGACGGCAGCGCCGTGGCGAGCCGCGGGATGAGCGAGGGACGCAGGCTGCCGAGGCGGCACAACGCCCCGAAGCCGTAGTTCTCCACGATCTTCTTGTCCCACCACGCCCTGACGACCGGCAGCGGCGCAGGTGGCTCCTGGGTGCGGGTGTTGCGCTTGGTCAGCGCCCAGCGCGTGTGGGGCAGCCAGTAGAACTCGAAATGATCCGTGCCCGTCACCAGATCGTCGAGCTGCTCGAGCACCGTGGCCACCGGCAACACGCCCTCCACCGCACGGAGCCGGAACGCCGGCACGACGGCGAGCGTGTACTCGGTGACGACGCCGAGAGCCCCGACCGACACCCGCGCGAGATCGAAAATGTCGCCGTTCGACGAGGGCGAGCAGTCGTGCACCACTCCGGAGCCGTCGACCAGGCGGAAACCAACTACCTGAGCGGCGAGACCGCCGAAGGCCGCCCCCGTCCCGTGCGTGCCCGTGCTGATGGCCCCCGCAACCGTCTGATACGCGATGTCGCCGAGGTTCGGCAGCGCCAGACCCAGCCCGTGCAGTTCCTCGTTGAGGTCGGCGAGAACAGTTCCGGCACCCACCCGGACCGTGAGCGCATCCCGGTCGACTCCGAGGACGCCCCGCAGGCGACCGACGTCGAGAAGTGTCCCGTCCGTGACCGCGGCCGGCGTGAAACTGTGCCCCGATCCGATCACCTTCGCCCTTCCGCCGGCGGTTGCGACCCTCGCCACGACGCTGGACACCTCGGATTCGGACCGCGGCCGCAGTCGCTCGGCCGGTTCGGCCGTGACGTTCCCCGCCCAGTTCTGCCAACGCCGTGCCATCCCCCGATTCTGCCCCACCGCACCCGGCGGGGTTCGCCTTCCGGGTGCGGTCCGTCGCGGTGGTGGTCGTAGAGTCGGGGACGTTCGCGCGCGCCCGGGGGAGGTCGGAACCATGAGCCAGATTCCGTTGGTCGACTACCTCGTCCTCGGCGACGAGCCCCGCCTGACCGCCCGGGAATGCGTCGCCTGCGGGGCCCGATTCTTCGACCGGCGCAACGGATGTGCCCGGTGTTCCGGCCGCGATTTCCGCACCGTCGACGTCCCCCGCGAGGGGGAGGTGCGCGCCTTCACCATCGTGAGTTTCGCCTCACCCGGAGTGCAGGTTCCGTTCGTCTCGTCGATCGTCGACTGTGACGGCACGAGTGTGAGGGCCAACATCATCAACTGCGATCCCACTCCCGGGGCCGTCAGGCTCGGCATGAGGGTGCGGCTCGCGACATATTCGCTCGGAACGGACTCGAAGGGAACCGAGGCCGTGGGCTTCGGTTTCGAGCCCGTCTGACCGGCATCACGAAGCACCGACACGGGGAGGACCACCATGGCAGCGGACGACATCTACATCCTTGGCATCAACATGACGAAGTTCGGCAAGCATGCCGACAAGGACACCGTCGACCTGGCGGCCGAAGCGGTATTCGCCGCCCTCGACGACGGGGGTGTCGCCATGTCCGACATGGACATCCTCGCCGCCGGCTGCCTCATGGGCCAGGGAAGCATCGGTCAGCAGATTCAGAAGCAGGTGGGACAGACCGGCATCCCCGTGTTCAACGTCGCCAACGCGTGCGCCACCGGAGCCACCGCACTGCGCACCGCCATCATGGCGATCAAGGCCGGCGAGGCATCGATGGGTCTCGCCGTCGGCGTGGAGAAGCTGGCCGGGGTCGGTCTGCTCGGCGCGCGCCCGCAGGCCCAGACCGATGAATGGACCCCATCGGGGCGCTTCGGAGCGGTGGCGGGGACCGACGGACGGATCGGCACCGACAACATGCCCGGCACCTTCGCCCAGGTCGGCATGGAGTACGGACACAAGTACGGAGGGGCGACCTTCGAGTTGTTCGCCCGGATCTCGCAGAAGAACCACTCGCACTCCACGCTCAATCCCCTGGCGGCCTACACGAAGGAAATGTCCCTCGAGGACATCATGAACGACGTGATGATCGCCTACCCCAACACACGGCCGATGTGCTCGGCCAACTGCGACGGGGCAGCCGCAGCCGTGGTCGTGAGCGGCGAGAGACTCCGCTCCCTGAGCCCGGAACAGCGTCGACGCGCCGTCAAGGTGTCGGCCTCGGTGCTCACGTCGGATCCGTGGCAGGAGGCGTGCCAGGTGCTCCCCGACGTGAACACCCTCACCAGAGTCGCCGCCACCAGGGCATATGAGGCCGCCGGCATCGGCCCCGAGGACCTCGATCTCGTGGAGCTGCACGACTGCTTCGCCACCGCCGAACTCGTCCACTACGACAACCTCATGCTCTGCCCCGAAGGCGGCGCCGTGGACTTCTTCGAGTCGGGGGCCACGTGGCGCGACGGATCGACGCCGGTCAATGTTTCCGGGGGCCTGCAATCGAAGGGACATCCCATCGCCGCCACGGGAATCGCCAACATCTGGGAGGTGTGCCACCACCTCCGTGGCGAAGCCGGTCCCCGCCAGATCGAGGGTGCCAAGGTCGGCCTCGCCCACGTCATCGGGCTCGGGTCGGCCTGTGGCGTTCACATCCTGGAGAAGTCCTCTCTCTGATCCGTTGTGCCGCGGGCAGCAGTTGCGACCCCGCCTTCGCCGCCGTCGCCGAGGCCTTCTCGGCGAACTTCACCGACCACGACGAACTCGGCGCATCGTTGTGCGTGTTCGTGGACGGAATGCGGGTCGTGGACCTCGCGGCCGGCCATCGCGATGCGGGGCGCACCGTCGAGTGGCACCGAGACACCCTGGTCAACGCCTTCTCGGTGGGCAAGGGGATCACGGCGATACTGACCGCACTCGCCGTCCAGGACGGATCTCTCGACTATGACGACGCAGTCACCGTGCACTGGCCGGGATTCGCGGGCGGTATGCGCGACCTGATCACCGTCACCGATCTCCTCGCTCACCGAGCCGGCCTGCCGGCCGTGGACACTCCGCTGGCGAACGAGGACCTCTGGGAGTGGAACAAGGTCTGTGATGCCCTGGCCGCCACGGACCCGTGGTGGGAACCCGGATCTGCCCACGGTTACCACGTCAACACCC
>JAULXU010000092.1:0-4176 GCA_032118285.1 Ilumatobacteraceae bacterium | reverse complement strand
CTCCGAGCGCGGTACGCACCGCCTGGTACGTATCAGCCCCTTCGACAATCAGGGTCGACGCCAGACGAGCTTCGCCACCGTGCAGGTGTGGCCGGTGATGGACGCTCCCGACATCGAGATCAACGAATCCGACGTACGCATGGAGGTCTTCCGCGCATCGGGTGCCGGCGGCCAGCACGTCAACAAGACCTCGTCGGCGGTGAGACTGATCCACGAACCGACCGGCGCGGTGGCCTCCAGTCAGGAGGAGCGCAGCCAGTTGCAGAACCGCGAGAAGGCGATGGGACGACTCAAGGCGATGATTGCGGCGCGCATTGAGGAGGATCACCAGGCCGAGAAGGACCGCATCGCCGGCAAGCCCGCCCAGATCGGTTGGGGGACCCAGATCCGCTCCTACGTGCTCCAGCCGTACCAGATGGTCAAGGACCTGCGCACGGAGGTCGAGTCGTCCGCCGTCGCCGCCGTTCTCGACGGTGACCTCGACGGGTTCATGGAGGGCTATCTGCGCTGGAGACGGGCCCAGGCGGGCTGATGTCGCCCACGGGGGCGCCCCGCTCCCGAGACGCCTCGTCGCTAGGGTGGGAACTTCGATGATCCGCCTCGAGAACGTCACCAAGCACTACGGCAACAGCGTCCTGGCCGTCCGCGACGCCTCCTTCGACGTCGCCAAGGGCGAATTCGTCTTCCTCGTGGGCCCCTCGGGTTCCGGAAAATCCACGCTCCTGCGCCTCATGAACCGCCAGGAACGCCCGGAACGGGGTCGGGTGTGGGTCGCCGGCCGCAACATCAACGAGATGGCCAACAGCCAGGTCCCGCACCTGCGCCGTTCCATGGGGAACGTGTTCCAGGACTACAAGCTCCTGCCCAACAAGACGGTCTTCGAGAACGTGGCCTTCGCCCTCGAGGTCATCGGCAAACCCAAGCACGTCATCGCCAAGCAGGTGCCCCAGGTCCTCGACCTCGTCGGTCTGTCGGGCAAGGACGACCGCTTCCCCAACCAGCTCTCGGGCGGGGAGCAGCAGAGGGTCTCGGTGGCACGCGCGTTCGTCAACCGGCCGCTGATTCTCCTCGCCGACGAGCCCACGGGCAATCTCGATCCCGCGACCGGCGAGGGCATCATGTCCCTTCTCGACGCCATCAACCGCACCGGCACCACGATCGTCATGGCCACCCACGACCACCGTGTCGTCAACGCCATGCGACGCCGTGTCATCCAGCTCGACCGGGGCGTGATCGTGCGCGACCAGGAGCGGGGCGTGTACCAGTGATCCAGCGCATCTCCTACGCCGTCCGCGAGACGATCGCCAGCTTCCGGCGCAACTTCACCCTCTCCGCCGCCGCGGTCGTCACCTCCGCGGTGTCGCTGCTGCTCGTGGGGGCGACCTTCCTCATCCAGCGCGCCTTCGACAACCTCCTCGTGCAGTGGAGGGGCGACGTCGGAATGATCGTCTTCGTCCGCCCCGATGTCGCAGAGGACGCCCTCGTTTTCATCGAACAGAACCTCAAGTCCCAACCCAACGTCATCGACGTCGACAAGATCGCCTATCTCGACCGCGACGCCAGCTACGCCGAGGCCCAGCGCGTCTTCGCGGGCGATCCCACCACCCTCAGTCTCCTCTCGCCCGAGACGATCCCGTCGCAGTTCAAGGTGGTGCCGCGCACCACCGATCCCGCGCTGGTGCGCAGTCTCGCGGACCAGTACCGCACCCTCCCCGGGGTGGCGGGAGTGTCGCTGGCAGAGGACGAGTTCGACGTCATCTCCACCCTGTCGGGATTCGTGCGCACGGTGACGATCGCCATGTCGCTCGTGCTTCTCGTGGTGGCGGTCGTGCTGATCTGGAACACGATCCGCACCGCCATCTTCGCGCGTCGCCGCGAGATCGAGGTGATGAAACTCGTGGGTGCGACGGACTGGTTCATCCGTGTCCCCTTCATCATGGAGGGGCTCATCCAGGGTCTCCTCGGCGCCGCGGTGTCGTGTGCCGGTCTGTGGGGGCTCAACCAGGCCTGGACGTCGGGTGTGGCGGGCTTTCGACCGGGCACCGGCGTCAGCTCCCTCATCGTGCCCGGGGGCTACGTCAACAGCGTGATGCTCTCCCTGCTCGTCATCGGTGCCCTGGCCGGCGGCATCGGCTCGGGCGTCGCGTCGAGCCGCTTCCTCGACGTCTGACCCTCGCTAGGGTCGGGTCGTGGAGCTGTCGCACGTTCGCCTCGTCGTCGACGACGGGGTGGCCACGGTGACGCTCGCCCGTCCCGACAAGCTGAACGCCTTCACGCCGCGGATGATGTGGGAACTCCTCGATGTCTTCGACCGCACGGATGCCGACGACGACGTGCGGGCGGTCGTCGTGACGGGGGAGGGCAGGGCCTTCTGTGCGGGGGCCGACCTGTCGGCCGGCGCCGACACCTTCGCGGGCGGGGGCAGCGAGATCGACACGCCCCAGGGCATCAAGCGCGACGGCGGCGGAATGGTCGCGTTGCGCATCTTCGACAGTCTCAAGCCGGTCATCGGGGCCATCAACGGGGCGGCGGTCGGTGTGGGCGCCACCATGACCCTGCCGATGGATGTTCGCCTCGCGGCCGAGTCCGCACGGTTCGGCTTCGTTTTCTCCCGTCGGGGAATCGTTCCCGAGGCCTGTTCCTCGTGGTTCCTTCCCCGGGTCGTCGGAATCTCGCGGGCCGCCGAGTGGGTCTACACCGGACGCATCTTCCCCGCCGCCGAGGCCCTCGACGCCGGATTGGTGCGATCCGTGCACGCCGATGCGGATCTCGTCGATGCGGCGGTCGCGCTCGCACGCGAGATCGCCGACAACACCGCACCCGTCTCGGTCGCGCTCTCCCGACGGATGCTGTGGCGCATGATGGGCGCGTCACACCCCATGGAGGCCCACCGGGTCGATTCCCGAGGCATCCAGGAGAGGGGCGCCAGCGCCGACGTGCGGGAGGGTGTGTCGAGCTTCCTCGAGAAGCGGCCGGCGGCGTTCCCCGACAGGATCAGCGACGGCCTCCCCGATCTCTTCCCCGGGTGGCGCGAGCCCGGGTTTCTCTGACGGGGCCGGGTCCGTGTCGGGTGCCGCCTCCGAGCCGATGCTCCACGACCTCGTCGGGACGGGGTTCTTCGTGGCGCTCGTCGACGCGTTCTACGACGGGGTGGAGGGCGATCCGGTCCTCATCCCCCTCTATCCCGACGGCGCCGACACCGTCGGGGCTCGCCGACGCCTCGCGCTCTTTCTCGACCAGTACTTCGGCGGACCGCACACCTACATGGAGGAGCGCGGACACCCGCGTCTGCGCATGCGCCACGGTCAGTGGAGCATCGGACCCCGCGAACGCGACCGGTGGCTGGTGCACATGGCGGTGGCCATCGAAACGATGGTGGTCGACCTCTCGGACGACATCCGCGAGCGTGTCACCGAGGAGCTCGCGACGTACATGGTGAACGCCGCGGAGCATCTTCGCAACGCCTGATCGCCTCAGGCGAGCAGATGGAGTGCGATGGCGGCGGCCGCCCCCACGTTGAGCGAGTCGACACCATGGTGCATCGGGATTCGCGCCCGCACGTCGGCACGCACGAGCGTCTCCGGCCTGAGCCCGTCCCGCTCGCTGCCGAGAAGGAGGGCCACCCTGTCCGCAGGCACGTCGATTGCGCCGATGTCGAGGGCGTCGGGGGCCGGGGTGAGCGCCACGGTGAACGTCCCGTGGCGGGCGAGGAAATCCCCCATGGAGTCACCGACCGCGAGTCGAGCGAAGGGCACGACGAGTCCCGTCCCCATGGAGACGCGCAGTGCCCGGCGCGAGAGCGGGTCGGCGCTCGAATGGTCGAGGAGCACGGCGTCCCAACCGAGCGCGGTGTAAAGCGCCTGCGTGTCTTCGCTCTGCGTGACTTTGGCCATCGCGTCGAGGGTCACATCGTTGGCGTCGTAAATGAGGACGAAGTTATCGAGCTTGAAATGCCCGGCGAACGCCGACGCCTCCGCCGCCACGCCTTCCTGCAAACAACCATCGCCGGCGAGACAGAAGATGTGGTTGTCGAAAATGGGATAGTCGTCCGTGTTGAACCGCGCCGCCGCCATTTTGCCCGAAAGGGCATAGCCCACAGCGTTCCCCACCCCCTGCCCCAGCGGCCCCGTCGTCGCCTCCACCCCGGGCGTCTCCCCAAATTCCGGATGTCCCGGC
>JAULXU010000091.1:0-13615 GCA_032118285.1 Ilumatobacteraceae bacterium | reverse complement strand
GAGTCCAAGGTGCTCGCCCTCGCCGAACGCAAGGGTGAGCCCCGCGACTTCAAGGTCGCCGCGTTCGAATGCATGACGAATCTGTGGCGGCTCGAGGATCCGTCCCTGACCGAGCTCGACGGCATGGAACACGAGGTGAACTGCGTGGTGGAGGGGGTTTCCCTGAAGGGGTACATCGACCGCTTCGTCTTCTCCGACGACGGCACCGTGGTCATCTCCGACTACAAGACCGGCAAGGTCCCGAACCCTCGCTTCACCAAGGAGAACGACAAGTTCTTCCAGTTGCTCGCATATGCGCTCATGCTCGACGCCTCGGACCAGGAGACCACCTCGAAGGTGCAACTCCTGTACCTGAACGAACCCGTCGTGCACGAACTCGAGGTCACCCCGCAGCGGCTCTCCGTCGCGACGGGCACCATCGTGGAGACCAGGGAAGCCATCGACGCCTCCATGGCCTCCGGCGACTTCCACTGCAACGTCACGAAACTGTGCGACTGGTGCCACTACAAGGCGACGAAGGTCTGCCCCGCCTTTTCCGGCACCTGAACAGGGTTCCTGCCCGGGAGACCGACAACGCTCAGGAGCGGTGGCCGTCGAATGCGCCGGCGAGACCCGTGGGCGCGTGCGGCCCGAATGCGAGTTGCTCGAGGACACCGATGCCCTCACCCAGGTTCGAGTGGACGCGCGACAGCGTCTGCACGTGGACCATCGTCGGATCCTCCCCATTCACCGATGCGAGGTCGATGGTCTCTCCTGCCACCTCCAGTTCGCCGTGGGCGGAGCCGTGTCCGAACGATGGATGGGTGTAGCCGATGCCGCGCATGCGGAAGGTGAGGATGGGTTCGAACTCGAGTGACACCGGCTCGCCGGAGAGGCGCCGGGTCGTCACGGTCGCGCGCGAGATCTCCCTGGTTCCCGGCTTCCATTCCAGGTCGTGGTCCCACCAGTTGAGATGCTCGGCCGTGTCCTCGCCCCAGGTCGGTGCGTCCGGTGAACCGAGCCGGGGGATGATGCGCGCCGTCGACATCCACCGGTGACCGTCGGCGTTCTCGAAGGCCGCAACATGGGTGCAGAAATCTTCGAAGTGCAGCGGCGCCCACAGCCAGAACATCTGGCGAAGAGCCGGCGGCAGGTTGGTGGGAACCGGTGCACCCACGCCCCGCGTCCCCCACGAGCGGTCCCGCACCCCGGGGACGTCGCCCGCGCCGAGGTCGACGTCGCGACCATCCACCGACAGGCGGCCCGACCACCGGCCCCACTGGGTGAGTCGCGTGGCATCCATGGCAACGCGACCGTCCCGCACGAGTGTCTGCCTCGGTTCCTCCACGGCGGGAGTCACCGCGTCGAAGACGATGTCCGCAGCGATGCCGTGATCGTTCGGCGCCACTTCCACCCGAAGACGCCGCAACGGCTCGAGGACCGTCACCGAGATCGGACCGATGCGCGTGGCCCGTTCGGGCGTGATGCGGCCGGAGGCGAACACCGACCGTTGCACTCCGTCCGACACCACGCTGAAGGCCGCGTCCACCACGCCGCGGTTCGGATAGTGGCCCATGGCTGCGGCGAAGAAGAGGTCGCCGGAACGGGTGTGACCATTGAAGAAGTAGCGGTCGTAGTGGTTCGGATCCGGCGAAGCGGTCTGTGCCATGGGCACCGGCGCCTGGTGCAGGGGGAAGTCGTCGTGTGGCGTGAGCATCGAGGCTCACCGTACCCCTGGTTGTGCAGGTGCCCGGACGTCGGGACTCTGCGGTCAGGCGACCTCGACGAACACCTCGCAGCGACGATGCAGTGCCCGGCCCGTGGGCGTGTCCTGTCTCACTCCGGCGATACGCACGGAGTCGCCCTTGCCGACACGGCCTATGGAACCCTTCCCCCGCCCGAGCAGGGTCTCCAGTCGCGAGGCGAGAGCATCGGCGCGCTTGACGCTGAGGGGTTGTCGTGCACTGGCGGGACCGTCGGCCGAGGAATGACACACGACGACGACCTCCAGATCCGGGCCGGCGATCGTGGGAACGAGTGCACCGATGGCCTGCAGGGAGCGCTCCGTCAGGTCCCACGAGTCGGCTGCGAACAGCACGTCGTTGGGAATCGTCACCCGGCGCATCGGCCTGTCGGTGGCGTAACCGGGCAGGTAGTCGGCATCCACGAGCTTCACCTCGCTCGTTGTCGCCGTCCACCAGAACTGGGGAGGCTCGGTCTCGGGGATGGAGATGCCTCCGAGACCGTGGAAGCGCGAGCGATCGGGACCCGACGCCGACCCCGACGGTGCCGGGATGCGCACGCCGTTGACCCAGGCGACGTAGCCGCCGCCGACGAGACCGAGGAGCACCAATGGCAGAAGCAGCGTTGCCGGAAAGACCGAGGAACGGCGGCGACCGCGACCACGGCGCGACCTGCGGCGTTTGCGATTGGCCACCGTCACACTCCTTGGATCAACGCAGCATCGACGTACGTCGTGGCGGGCAGGCTAGTTCAGTTGCCGAAGTCGTCAAGTCGCATGTACTCGGCAGGGCGCGGAATCTGGTTGGTGCCGTCCTCGGAGAAGGAGAACAGCATCCCGGACTCCGGGGCGAGGTCGTCACGGTCGACGATCTGGAAGTAGTCACGAAGTTCCGGCCAACCCATGTCGGGCATCTGCTGACCGAGAATCCAGTGGCCGCCGTCCTGAGCCACGCCGATGATGTTGCTGTTCGCCGCCATGGCCGCGGCCGCACCGGCGATGGTCATGTTCCATGCCGCCTCCGCGCGCTGACGGTGCTCGCCGACGATGTGTCGCGCCGCCTCGATCGCCGCATTGTGATCCTCGATGGCGTCGATGTCAGTGTTCAGCCAGATGTCCTCGGCATTGTCGACGGCATCCTGGGTGAGCGCGATGTAGGTCTTGGCGGGATCGTGGTAGTACCACGATGCCGCGAACGAACCGGCCCCGATGAGGATGGCCCACAGGCCGAACGCGAGACCGATGAGGAGCGACTCCTCGACCGAACGGTAGATGGTGATCGCCACGCCGGCGGTCGCCGAGGCGGTGATGAACCCGTACATCACCTTCCGGTTCAGGGCCCGGCTGCGATCGTCGAGACCGAAGACCGCCTCGACCACGCGTTGGGCTTCGTCTTCCTCGAACTCGAGGCTCTTCATCACGGACTCGCGGCGCAGGTCCTCGCCCATCTTGCCGAGCACCACCACCGAGGCGCCGACCGCGAGGGCCATGATGGCCGCGACGAACGGAGACTCGCCGCCGTAGGTGAGAGCGAGCGTCATGCCCGCGGCGTCACCGAGAAGGAAGAGGGTTATCCACAGGTTCTTGCCGGTGCCGCCGCTGAACCGCACGTGCGGACCGAGGATTCTCTGGGCCTCGGCATGCCGCTTGAGCGCCGCCTGATAACTCTCAAGCATGATGCGTCGGGCCTTCGCCTGCTGCACCGCCTCGAAGCGTCGGGCCCGGGATTCGGCGAGAATCTCCCGCACCGCCGCATGGGCGTTGGCGGCGTACTCGGCCACTTGGGCGCGTCCTTCGGCGAGGAACTGCGCACAAACGTGGAGAACGCTGTTCTCCTTGAGTTCGACGTCCTGCCCGTCTTGGGCACGGGGAACGATCTTGATTCCCCACCCGGACTCGATGGGGTCACGGTGGAAGCTGGCTTCGACGGTACGTCGCGTGGGTGCCGTGGCGGAGGAACCACCCGATCCCCACTTTTGCTTTCGCTTGTTGAACCCGAACATCCGTGGCCTCCCAATAGGTTGTCCACACTACAGCCTGTGGATTACGAGACAACAGTGGTGAAAACGCTGCAGAGAGCCCCGGTCTTGCCGCAAATTGCAGCGCTGTAGTTCTGGACGAGCTGGATGAAATCCTGCGGGGGTTGGACGTCTACGGCCACACGGCCGATTCCGTAGAGCCTGATCTCGATGCCCTCGAGGGCCGGCATGGTCTGCTCGGACACGAGGCGATCCACGACGGCCTGGTTGAGTGTGGCGGCGTTCGTCACGATGGCCCCGGAGGTCGAGATGCCGTCGGTGAACAGATGTGCCGTGACGGCCTTCCCCGCACCCTTGCCCGTCACGAGATCGGACAGGAGGTAGAAGCCGCCGATGAGGTCGCTGTTGTCGGGCGAGAGCCGTCCGAGCGAGATCTGCAGGTTCGCCCGCAGCTCCCCCATCGCCTTCTCCACGGCCTCGGGAATCTTGCGGTCCTTGCCGATCTCGGTGGCACCGGCCACGGGAATGGCCCCGGAGAAGAGAATGTCCGACGCGGAGGACGGGCCGGCCCACGCGACGACGATGAGCTCGCCGTCACAGTCGGCCACCTTCTCGGCATCCACCTGTATCGCATCGAGTCGCTCGACGAGGATGGTCTCGTTGCGGCCGCTCGCCGACACGTCGAGGAGGGAAACCTGCAGGAGCGGTGTCTCAGGACACTCGTAGTCGAAGGTGCCGCCGCCACCCACCTCGGCACATGCCGAGGTTGAGAGAGCGAGCACGACCAGTGTCGCAAGACGCAAGCGGATAGATCTCATCGTGGGGAGACGGGGTCGACGGTGTCCGAGCGACGGGTCAACGTCCCTTCCACACCGGCGGGCGCTTCTCCGCGAAGGCGCGGGCGCCCTCCTTGGCATCCTCGCTGCCGAAGACCTTGCCGTACCACTCCCCTGCGACGGAACCGTCGGCCGGGGGGATCTCCGACACCATGAGTCTCTTCGTGGCCTGCACGGCGAGCGGACCGTTGGCGGTGATGCGCGCGGCGAGGGCGGCAGCGGCGGACAGCACCTCGGCTGCGGGCACCACCTGATTGATGAGTCCGAGCGAAAGCGCGCGAGGAGCATCGATCGGATCACCGGTGAGCCCCATCTCGAGCGCAATGGCGAGCGGGATGCGCGTGGGCAGGCGCGTGCCGCCACCGGCCGCGAACAAACCTCGCTTCACCTCGGGGATGCCGAAACGTGCGTGCTCGGCGGCCACGACCAGGTCGCACGACATCATCACCTCGAAACCACCCGCCAGTGCCTGACCGTTCACGGCGGCGATGAGGGGCTTGCCGAACTCACGGAGTGCGACGAAGGCCTGACCGACCGGCGCGATGTTCTCCCCGGCGGCGAAAGCCTTGAGGTCCATGCCCGCACAGAAGATCTTCTCTCCGGCGCCGGTGAGGATGACGGCGCGCACCTCGGGGTCGTCGGCGGCCGATGCCAGGGCATCGAGGATCGCCTGCCCGAGTTCGCCGTTGAGGGAGTTGCCCGCTTCGGGTCGGTTGAGCGTGATGGTGAGAACGTTGTCGGTGGTGACGGTGAGGACAGACATCGGGGACCTTTCTGTTGCGGGCACGAACTGTAATGCCCCGGGTGTATTTAAGGGTAAACCGCGAGCAGATCGAGGACGAGAACGAGGTCGGTGGACGCGGGCAGCCCGAGGTCGGGCGAGCCGCCGGAGCCGAAGGCCGACATGAACGGCACGCGAACCTCGCGACGGCCTCCCGGCTTCATGCCGGGAAGGCCCGAGACGAAACCGGGGAACGTCTCACCGTCGATGATCTCCATGAAATAGGGCTCGCCGTCGTCCCAGGAGGAGTCGATGCGCTCGCCCGTGTCGCCGCGGTATGCCACGAGATGGAACACCGCCGCTCCACCCACCGCTGCCGCCGTGCCGTCGCCCGTGACGAGATCGGTTACGGCGAAGTCGGCGACGTTGGCAGCACCCTTCACGGTGACCTTTGGTTCGTCGGCGAGGGTCGAGGCCGGGATGACGAGGTCGACCGTGATGACGAAGGAGAGGGCATCGCCCGCGCGGATGACGTCACCTCGGGGTTCGTCCCCGTAGGCGAGATCGGCGGGAATGTCGAGTTGGCGCACACCGCCCTGGCGCACGCCGAGCAGGCCCTCGTCCCAGCCCGCGATCACGCCGCCGGCACCCACCCGCACGGGGAACGGACGCGATCCGTAGTTCCCGTCGAAGCGTTCGCCGTCCTCCGAGCGCACTCCCACGTAATAGACGAGCACCATGTCCCCGGCGGCGGCCTCCCTGCCCGTGCCGACGGTGAGATCCGTGACGACGAGTTCCGTCGGGAGAGTCTCGGGCAGCTCGACCTTCGGCTCCTCCGCGGTGGCATCCGCGACACTGTCGCCACCTCCGCACGCACCGAGCGCGAGAACTCCGAGGGACAGGGCCGCGAGAAGTGCGGATGAACGTGTGGCGGGACGTGTGCGGAGCATCCTGCGAGGCTAGTGGGGGCGGTCGATGCGATGGTGTCGCTCGACCCGTGTCACTCGCCGAGTGCCCCGAGTGCCCCGCGCGACCTGGCCGTGTTCATGAAGTCGGGCTCGTAGGCCGACCACGGATCGGCACGAACGATCTCATCGAGCACCACGGCATCGTCACCCACGAGGATGCGCCAGCTGCCCGCCACCACCTCGTCGAGGATGCGGCGCGCCGCATCAGCCGCCGACATCGGCGCATTGTCACGGAAGCCCTCCGCCCCCAGGCGCAACAGGGCGCGCAGGTCGTCGTCCGTCACTGACGACACGTCGGCACCCTGCGCGGCGAACCGCGTCCGCACCGTCGCCAGGGCGGCGGAGTCCATCGCGTCTGGATCGTTGCCGTGGAGTCGCCCGGAGTTGATGGCGATGTCGGTGCCGATGTGGCCCGGCATCACCACGGCCGCCCGCAGCCGGGGAGCGTTGAGCCTGAAGTCGGTGATGAGGGCCTCGGTGAATCCCTTCACCGCGAACTTCGCGGCGCTGTAGGCCGTGTGGGAAACCCCGGGTCCGAGCGACGCCCAGAACCCGTTGATGGAACTCGTGTTCACCACCTGGCCGAATGGTGCTGCGAGGAGCAGGGGAAGGAAGGCGCGGGTGTTGAGGTACACCCCGCCCCAGCACGTGTTGAAGGTGCGCTCCCATTCGGAGCGCGGGCTCTCCAGAATGCTGCCGCCCCCGCCCACACCCGCGTTGTTGAACAGCACGTGAATGTGGGGCCGCCAGAGGCCCACCGCGTCACGGAAGGCGAGCACCTGCGCCTCGTCGGCGACGTCCGCGATGCGGTGCATCACTTCGCCCGGATGACCCGCCTCGGTGCACCGACGCGACGTCTCGACCATGGCATCGCCCGAGACGTCGCACATCGCAACGTCGCAGCCCTCGCGAGTGAGCTGCAGGACGAGTTCACGTCCCATTCCCGTGCCGCCGCCGGTGACGACCGCCGTCAGGCCCCTGTATCCGTCCTCGAACCTCGCCACCATGTGTCCCACTCCCCCTTGCCGTCCGCAGCGAGACTAGGTCGGTTCCCCGCGCATGGCGCGGGTGCGGGGTTCAGTTGCCGGTATCCGCCCGCTGGCGCCACAGATCGAGCGTGCCATTGGCGATGGCCTCGCGTGCCGCCTCGACCTCGGGCACCGTCACACGACCGGCGACGAGTGCATCCTCGATGTCTCCGGCGGCGAGAATGACGGCGGCGAGCAGGACACCCTTCGGAGTGAGGTCGGACGCGAGATCGCCCGTGAGGATGTCGGACGCGATTGCTCCCGTCACGGTTGTGTCCGCAGAGGTCCCGTCACCGGATCCGCATGCGGACAGCAGCATCACCGACGCCACCGACGACACGACGATCATGCGACGCATCACGGCTTGCCCTTGCCGTTGTCCTTGCCCTTGCCCGGCGAAACTGCGTCGGTCGAATCTGTCGCATCGTCCGTGTCGGTCGCGGTGCCGCCGCGGCGCTCACGTGCCTTGTCGGCGATCTTCTGCTTCTCCTCGCGGAGCTTCTCGGCCTTGTCCTTCGCCTGCCGCGCGATGTCGGCGGCTCCCTCGAGGCTCTTGCCCGCACCGTTCACCAATTTGTCCTGTGCCTTCTCGAGACGCGCAACCATCTCCTCGCGGAGCGCCTGGAGTCGGGCCAGCTCGGCCTCCTGCTCCTCCGGGGTCAGTCCGGCAAGAGCGGCGATCTGAGCGTCGATGTCGGCCAGGAGTGCATCTGCCTGGGCGATCTGGAGGCGGAAACCGAGGCCCTTCGCGCACTCGGAGGCATTGTCGGCGGCCTCGCGACACGCCTGGAACTCTGCCTTGATCCGCTCGTAGGCCGCGGCCCACAACGGAGCGGATTCTTCGAGAATCTCTTCGGCCTCGGCCAGATTGCCATCGAGCAGGTCGTTGAGTGACGTCCCGTCTCCGATGGCCCTGAGAACGTCCTCATCGAGGAGGCCTTCCGCGATGGCCTCGGCCACGTCCTCGGTGAGTGCGTCGAGCACCTCCGAGGGTTCGGTCTCCACGTCGAGGAAGGTGAGGGTTTCTTCCACGACCACGTCGGCGAGATCCGCCGGTTCGGTCTGGGCACGGACGGAATCCACGGCGAAGGCGGGGATTCCAACGAGCATTCCCACCAGGGATGCAGTCATCAGGCGACGGTGTCGATGGGTCATGGGAGTGCCTCCTTGCGACGGGAATTTCCGTTGTGAGATGTATACACCCGCTCGATCCCGGAACATCGTCGGGGCATCACCCGGCCCGCAATTCCGGCCGACAAAGCGCCGCACTACTGCGATCAGGGAACGAGGTGGACCTTGATTGAACCACTCGTCCGGTCCGCTGCGACACGGAACGCTTCCGCCGCCTCGACCAGAGGGAACACGTGGGTGACGACGGCATCGGTCACTTCGGGATGGGACGAGAGATGCGACGCGGACTCGGCGAAATCATCGTGCCCGGCATCGTGGGAGTATCCCATCGCCGGGACGACGGAGACCTCCTTGAAGAGAAGGTCGTTCGACATCGTCACGGGCGCCCAAAACATACCGAATTCCAGGATCACCCCGCCGGGAGCCGCGGCCCGGACACAGGTGTCGAAGCTCTGCTGGGTGCACACCGCGTCGAAGACCCGTGGATAGGCGGACATCACGGGATCATCGAGGACCCGGGCCCCCAGTCTTTCGGCGGCGGCCGCCTGATGTCCGTGGCGCGCGACAGCATCCACCTCGACCCCACGGGCCCGCAGGGCGGCCACCGTGAGCAATCCGATCGAACCCGCGCCGACGACCAGGGCACGCATGCCCGGTTCGACCCTGGCTCGACGCACACCGTGCCAGGCGATGGCGAGGGGCTCCACGAGCGCGGCGTCCTCGGGTCGGGCCGCGGGCCCCATGGGATGGATCCGATCGGGGGTGATGACGATGCGTTCGCTCAATCCCCCGTCGACGGCGATGCCGTAGGCCGTGCTCCAACACTGCGGACAACCCGTCTGCACGCCGGTCGTGCAGGGCACACACGTGCCGCACTCGCCGGTGGGCCGCACCGCCACGAGCCGCCCGTCGGGGAGCCAGCCGCCGAATTCGTGCCCGAGCACGACCCGCGAGATGCCGGCGTCCACCATGTGCAGATCGCTGCCGCAGATCCCGGCGCGGGCCACGCGGAGCAGGAGGGGTCCATCGACTGGATCGGCCGCCTCGACGGCCGCCACCCTCCCGTCGACCACTCGCACGGTCCGCATCAGCCGGTCATTCCCTCTCGTAGAGCCTGGCCGCGCCGGTGAACGTCGGCGCACCGTCGGCGTTGGTACCCACGCGTACCTCGGCCCGCATGAGACCGCCCGGGAGAATCTCGACGAGCAGCACGCCGACCTTGTTCCCCTTGGTGATCGAGACGCGACCGGCGTAGGGACGGTCGATGTCCCACCGTGCACCTCCGGCTCTGTAGGTGAACGACACCAGCGTGAAGACCCTCACCCCGTCGCCGACCCTCACCTCGGAGAAGTCCGTGGACTCCTTCACCGCCATCACCCCCGCCCCGTCGGCGGTGATGAGGCCCTTGGCGAGGAGCGTGACGGACGGATCGATGGGCGAGGGTGCAATGGAGAGATGGAAGTCCCAGTAGCCGGTCGCATCACCGGCGGCCACCCTCCTCGAGCTCGCCTCCTCCCCGTAGGGACCGAAATAGAGACCCGTTCCCTTCTCGAACCAATTGCCCCGCGCCGAATCGTCCACGTCGTAGTCGATGCGTCCCCGCGCGTCACCGCCGGTCACGAGCGATCGGGACTCGATGGCATTCTTCATCGACGACGGGATGTAGTCGAGGAAACTGACCGCATGAATCTTCGCCTGGTCGTGGCGGAGATAGGCGCGCTCATGGAGACCCTGCAGGACGACGCGCTGATCGAACATTCCCCAGTCGATGAGGATCTCCCCTCCGCTGCCGATGACCTCACCCGCCCTGACCGGTATCCGCACGGACTCGGATCCGCCGTTCCATTCGTTGTCCGAGTAGTCGGCAAGCGGACCGGCGAGTTCGTCCAGGTGTCCGAGGGTCATGTACAGGTCGCAACTCAACTCGATGACCAGGCCGTGGTCTCCGCTGCCGTTCTCCTGGGCGGTGTTGATGTTCACCACGAATCCGTCCGCCGGCGACACGATGTCGTTCGCGGCCACAGACCTGTCCTTGAACGAGACGTAGGAATGGTTCGTCGGCGTGACGTGCTTCGGTCCGACCATGCCGAGCGGCACGACATAGTCGATGTCGGCGACGTCGGCCGCAATGGTTCCGGAGAGCACCGCATCACGCTCCACGCACTCGCCGCCGGACATGATCTCGCTCAGCGGCGGGATGGAGGCGTTCTCGGCGACCCATTCCTGCCACGTCAACTCTTCCTTGCCGTTCGTGTCGCAGACAGCCTCGAGTCCCGTGTCGTTGCGCGTCTCTCCCTGTTTCATGCATGGTGTGCCGAGGATCTTCTCGGCATCGGAGCGCTCGATGATGGAATCGGCCCTGTTCCATCGCGACTTTCCGTCCGGCTCCGACTTGCACAGATACTCGACGTCGTCTTTCAGAATCGTCTCTCCGGGCGTTTCGCACTCCTGCCCGGCGAACGTGGCCTCGGTTCCCCCGCAGGCTGCGAGCCCGGACGCACCCAGAACCAGCACCGACAACACAATCTTTCGCATCACGCGACACCCCCATGTCGATTCGATGGGCACGTGACGTCCCATCCGGACTCAGAAACTAGTGCTGCCTCGACCGACGAAGGACCGATTCTCCCGCCGAGCGTGAGAATCAGTCACCCGACGTGTCTCAGGAATCGACGGTGCGGTTGACGCGCACGGGGATGGTGCGGGGTCCGCGCACCTGCCCACCGGCCCAGGTCACGCGCGAGGGGTCGGACACCTCGAAGTCGGGGACACGGGCGAGGAACTCCTCGATGGCCACCCGCATCTCCATGCGGGCCAGGTTCGAACCGGCACAACGGTGGATGCCGGCTCCGAACGCGACGTGGCGGTTGTGCTCGCGGTCGATGACGACCTTGTCGGCATCGGCGAACACCGAAGGGTCGCGATTCGCCGCGGGGAACGCCATGAGGACGCGGTCTCCTTCGGACATGGGGCACCCCTTGTACTCGAAGTCCTCGGTGACGATGCGCGCCATGGTGACCGGCGAGTAGGCACGGAGGAACTCCTCCACCGCCGACGGAATCAACTCGGGTTCGCGCAGGAGACGCTCGCGGTCCTCGGGATGCGTGGCGAGATGCCACAACGACGATCCGATCCCGCTCCACGTCGTGTCGACACCGGCGATGAGGAGCAGGGCGCACATCCCCAGAATGAGGTGGTCCGGATAGGGCTCGCCGTCGTGATCGGCCTTGATGAGCTCGCTGATCATGTCGTCGCCCAAGCCGTTCGTGCGACGGTCCTCGACCTGAGCCACGAAGAAGTCGCGCAGTTCGATCATCGCCACGCGCCGGCCCTCGGGGTCGGCCACCGCATTCTCGAGGATGGCGCGCACCCAACCCGTGAACTTGTCGCGCATGTTCGTCGGAACTCCGAGCATCGAGGCGATGACCTGTGCCGGGATCTGCTGGGCGTAGTCGACCGCGGCATCGGGGTCTTCCTTGGAGACGAACCTGTCCATCAACTCCCGGCACCATGCCCGGGTGAACACCTCGAGCTCGTCCACGGCCCGGGGCGAAAAGGACGGCAACAGTCCGCGTCGGGTGAAGGTGTGCACCGGCGGATCGACCCCGATCGGCGCGATGGTGAGTGGAAGCACGGGCTGACCCGTGCCGGCCCCATCGTGCAGGGGCGGCACCACCGAGATGGAGCGCGACGAGAAATGCTCGATGTCGCGCGCCATGGCGGTGACGTCCTCGTAGGTGGTGGGCAACCACGACCCGCCGTATTTGTCGGTGTGGGCGACCGGACAGGTTCCGCGGAGTTCATCCCAGATCGTGAACGGATCGCCGATGTAATCGGGATGGAAGATGTCATACCCGGTCGACCAATCAATCATGTCCGCCATGGAGGCCCCCTGTTCGTGCGTCGGTTTTCTACGAAACCCGCGACCCAGACCCTATTGCGCCCGGGATGCCCGGAGCCGGGTCGGGCGGCTCAACCGCCGATGGTGCAGGCGTTCTGGAAGTACCGCGCCAGGCTCTCGCCCGCGGCCTGAATCTCGACGTCGGAGAACAACTCCCCGACCCGCTCCACCTTGGCCTCATTGGCAGGATCGATGAGACCCTCCGTGCCGCCGATCTCGTCGACGAGACGACCCAGTTCCAGGTACGCCTCGCTGAAGACGTCGAACTCGTCACGGATCTCCGGACTCACCGCTCGCCGCGCCTCCTCGATGAGCCGCTCGAACTCGTCCAGATCGAAGTTGGAAGGATCGGTGACGGACATCCCCGCCATCGACGCGACGGCACCGAACGCCGACGCCGACTGCACGCAGTCGTCCCCACTGATGATCCCGGGGACGGTGTCCACCGTGTCCGAAGGCCCCGTCGTATCCGGCGTACCACTGCTGCTGCCGCCCCCCGAACACGCCGTCAGTGCAATGACAGCCGCCAATCCGAGTGCCCTCATCCGTCCGGTCATGATGTCCCCCCGTCGCTGATTAACAACGACACCATATATACACCTCCGTCACCCCCGCCGTTTCCTCACCCGGCATCGGACACGGGGGCAGCCACGACGATCGCCCCGGGGACATTCAGGGCGCCGGCCAGCGGTTCGACCCGGTCGAGCGCGGCCCGGATGTTCGTGTCGACGGACACGGACGCCCCCGGCACACGGTGGGCTCGAAGTTCGAGCCGGCCGTCCGATTCCTCTCCGGTGACGTCACCGATGCTGCGGTCGTGGGCGCGATTGAGTGCCGTCGCCAGTCGCAGCACGGCCGCGAGCAGCTCCACCTGTTGGCGCGTCGTCGCGGAAAGACGGGCGAATCCGTCGTGGGAGTCGCGGGGCACCGACTTGCGGTGATAGCGCACGACGAGACCGATGAGCTCGATCTCGGCGTCCGTGAACCCCGCGAGGTCGGCGTGGGAGATGATGTAATGCGAGTGGATGTGGTATCGCGCGTATGCCACGGCCTTCCCGCACTCGGCCAGCAGGGCCGCTGCCCGAAGTGCCCGCAGCGAGGCCGCATCCGACCGCCCCGTCGCCTGAAGGATCCGCTCGGCCAGACGGGCGACGTGCTCGGCGTTGACCAGGTCCACCGAACACCGCCTGGCGAGCCGGTGGACGCTGTCGACCGAGGAATCCGTGCTCTCGGCACCCGCCAGACCCCGCCGCACCGCCGTGTCGAGAAGGACACCCTCGCGCAGTGCACTGGTGCTGTATTCGAGACGCTCCAGTCCGAGCGCGGACACG
>JAULXU010000090.1:0-10844 GCA_032118285.1 Ilumatobacteraceae bacterium | reverse complement strand
TCCCGGCAGCGAGATCTTTGACTTCGGGTGCGGTACGGGGGTCCTGGCGATCCTCGTGGCTCGTCATTTGGGGTGTCGTGCGAGCGTCTGGGACATCGCGCCCGGCTGCAGGTCCGTGGTGGGGGAGAACGTCCGACTCAACCAACTCGAGCCGGATCTCGTGCGATGGATGGCCCCCCACGACTCCGGGCCGCACGCGATGGTGGTGGCGAACATCCTCGCGCCGGTGCTGCGAGCGGAAAGCGCGACCATCACCGACCTGTGTCGACCCGGGGGAACGATCGTGCTGTCGGGCATGCGCTCGGAGCAGGTGCAGGGTGTGACCGCCGCGTTCGGTCTCCCGGTCGTCGACTCGATGGAGGAGGACGGATGGGAGGCCGTGGTTCTGAGACACGCCCCGTCCGACGGGGCGTGAGACTCAGGCGAGGTGCCGGGCGCGGATGCCGATGGGTGCGATGAGGCGGTAGCCCGCCGCGTGGCGTTCCTCCTCCGACTCGCCTCCCCAGAAGCCGTATTCCCGGTTGCGTCGTGCGTAATCGCGACAGTCTGCGAGGACGACACACGACATGCACACGATTCTCGCCTGGGCCTCGCGCCGATCGCGGGCCTGGGGGCGCTCGGCCGGCGGTGGAAAAAAGATTTGGGACAGACCTTTGCACTCGGCCAGTTCGGACCAGGACGATTCGTCCCACTCCCGATGCGTGAACACTTCGCCGACCGCCATGGCTCCCCACTTTCGGATCACTGTCCCCTGAATTATGTCGTGAATTGACCGCCTGGTCAATTATGGACGATATGCCCTCCGTGAAGGGATCCGTTTCGGCAGGAATCAGAGCGAAGACAGGACCTGGCGAACACCCGTGGCGAAGCGCGAAATGTCCTCAGGTGTGGTGTCCCAGGATGTCATCCAACGCACCTGGGAAACCGTCGGATCCCAGTCCCAGAAAAAGCACCAGTCCTGCAGAGTCTTCTTGGCGGGGGAGGGCAGGATCGGAAAAAGGCTGTTGACGGCCGGAGGGGAGAGGCGCAGCGAATCGAGGTCGGCGAGTGAATCGTGGAGCAACCCGGCCATCGCGTTGGCATGCGACGCCGTCTCGAGCCACAGACCGTCCCGGAGCGCTTCGACGAACTGTGCCGCGACATAACGCTGCTTGGAGGGAAGCTGGGTGGTCGACTTGCGCACAAGGCCACCGCGGCCGGCAGCAAGTTCTGAACGAATGATGACGGCCTCTGCGCCCATCATGGCGTTCTTGGTGCCCCCGAACGACACGACGTCCACGCCGGCCTCGAAGGTCATCCGGCGAAGGGTGTCCACGCCACCCCCGATCGCGGCGACGGCATTGGCGAGACGTGCGCCGTCGAGGTGCACCAGTAGTCCGTCGGAGTGCGCTGCGTCGCACAGCGCCCTGATCTCGTCGATCTGGTACAAGGTGCCGAGCTCGGTGGATTGGGTGATCGACACGACTCGAGGCTGGACATGGTGAACGTTTCCGAGGGCCACGGCGGCCGCACGGATGTCCTCCGGTCGCAATTTCGCATCCTCGGTCGGGATGTCCTGAAGCTTGGCCCCGAGGATCCGCTCGGGAGCGCCGGTCTCGTCGACGTTGATGTGGGACCAATTGGTGCACACCACCGAGTCCCCAGGACGCAGGAGCATGCCGAGCGCCACGACATTGGCACCGGTTCCGTTGAAGGTGAACAGGACCTCGACATCGGTCGAAAACAAATCGCGAAGGAGCGTCTCGGCTCGTCGCGTCAGCGCATCGGACCCGTAGGCCGGAGCATGACCCACGTTGGCCGCGGAGATCGCCTCGAGATAACGCGGATGCACGCCACTGAAGTTGTCGCTGGCAAAAGAACGTTCCGGAGCCAGCGGCATGAGCATGTGGCAAACCTATCCCCGTCCTGAGTGACCCTGGATTGCCCATAATGTTCGTTATGTAATCACGATGGGAAGGCGTGAGACCCGGACGTGCCGTCGCTTCTAGAGTCCGTGCCATGGCATCTCCCCTGGGACCAGGTCGATCCGCGCTCGACGTGTTGGAGGATCTGGAGGCTCTGCGATCGGCCGACGTGCGGTGGCGCGATGGAAAGGCGTTCTCGTTGGCTTACAGCGCCGGACCTGACGTGCTCGCCCTGTCCGAGGAGGCCTATCGGCGTTTCTCTGGTGAGAACGCCCTGAACACCGCTGCCTTCCCCTCCCTGCGGACGATGCACGACGACGTCGTGTCCTGGGTGGCCACCTGGCTCCATGGACCCCCGTCGGTTCGGGGTTTCCTGACCTCCGGGGGTACCGAGAGTCTCGTGCTCGTCGTGCGTGCCGCCGTGGTGCGCGCGCGCCGCGAGGGTCGTCTGTCCGACCGACCGAACATGGTGCTGCCGACATCGGCGCATGCCGCTCTCGAGAAGGGTGCGGACTACTTCGGGGTGGAGAGCCGGCGCGTGGCGGTGGGCGGTGATTGGCGCGCCGACGCCGGTGCCATGGCGGCCGCCGCGGACGAGTCAACAGTGCTGTTCGTAGCCTCTGCGCCGCAGTATCCCCAGGGCGTCATCGACCCGGTCGACGAGGTGGCCGCACTCGCCGCGGAGCGCGGCGTGAACATGCACGTGGACGCCTGCATGGGCGGTGTCGTGCTCCCGGCACTCGAACGAGCCGGTGTGGTCCTCCCCCGGTGGGATTTCCGCGTTCCGGGCGTCACGTCGGTCTCCGTCGATCTGCACAAGTACGGGTACACGGCCAAAGGTGCCGGTGTCCTCCTGCACAGGGACAAGGAACTGCGCAACGACCAGGTCTTCGTCACCGACAATTGGCTGGGCGGACTCTACGGATCCTCGGGAATACTCGGCACGAAATCGGGCGGCCCGATCGCATCGGCGTGGGCGGTCATGTCCCATCTCGGGGATGGCGGATACGAGCGCCTCGCACGTGGCGCCCGAGCAGCCGCGCTCCGCATCGCGGACCATCTGGAGGGATGCGACGACCTGCGCCTGCGGGCCCGACCCGATTCGACGCTGCTGGCTTTCGGCGATGCAACCGACGGACCGGGTGTGTTTGCGGTGGCCGACTTGATGCGGGCCCGGGGGTGGTGGGTGGACCGCCAAGGTCCCCCGGACAGCATCCACCTCACCGTCAACGCGGTGCATGAGCCTCTGGTCGACGAGTTCCTCACTGACCTCGACGAGGCGCGCCGTGCGACCCGGGGTCGTTCGGGTTCAGCGGGCACCTACGGGTCGGTGGAGTAACCTTCCGTCGTCACATCGTCGTCAGGAACCGGGATGGATCACCCCTCAGACTCCCTCACCTCTCCCCTGCTCGCGTCGGACGGCTTCGCCGTGCGACATCTGGGCCTCTCCGACGAGGACCGGATGCAAATGTTGCAGGTGGTCGGTAGCTCCGATCTCGACACCCTCCTCGACGAGACGATCCCGGAATCCATCCGCGAGCGTCTGCCGCTGGCACTGAGCGAACCCCTCCCCGAGCATCGGGTGCTCGGGGAGCTCCGCTCCCGCTTCGACGGCCGTGTGGTGCGCCGGTCCTTCATCGGCCAGGGGTACCACTCGACCATCACCCCGCCCGTTATCAGACGCAACGTGCTCGAGAACCCCGGTTGGTACACCGCCTACACCCCGTACCAGCCAGAGATCAGTCAGGGTCGTCTCGAAGCCCTTCTCGATTTTCAGACGATGATCTGCGAGCTCACGGGTCTGCCGCTGGCCAACTCCTCGCTGCTCGACGAAGGTACCGCCGTCGCCGAAGCCGTCGCGATGGCACGTCGCACCGCGACCGCACCAGGAAACGCCGTGTGGGTCGACGAGAACACCCATCCCCAGACCATCAACGTCCTCGCGACGCGCATGGAACCACTCGGCATCGAGTTGCGGGTCGGCCCTCTGGCCACTGCCCACCCGGACGACTGTTTCGCCCTCGTCGTCTCCCAACCCGGTTCGGACGGCGAGGTTCGGGCCCCGGACCTCCTGGCCGGTCTCGTCGCCGCCTTCAGTTCGGCTGGTGCGCTTGCGATATGTGCGGCCGACATCCTCTCGCTGTGCCTGATCGAGCCCCCCGGTCACCTGGGCTTCGACATCGCGGTGGGATCCACGCAGCGCTTCGGTGTGCCGATGGCGTTCGGTGGACCCCATGCGGCGTACATGGCCGTCCGAGATTCGCTGTCGCGCACGATGCCCGGACGACTTGTCGGTGCGAGCACGGATGCTGCTGGGCGTCCTGCGTTGCGTCTGGCCCTTCAGACACGGGAACAGCACATCCGCCGTGAGAAGGCCACCTCCAACATCTGCACCTCCCAGGTGCTGCTCGCCAATGTCGCGGCGATGTACGGCGTGTGGCACGGCCAGGAGGGACTCGTGCGCATCGCCAGACACGTGCACCGCATGGCGAGTGTCTTCGCCGACTCCCTGACGGCAGCAGGGGTGGCGCAAATCGGTCGGCCCTTCTTCGACACGGTGAGGGTGGATGGAATCGATGCCTCGGCAGTCGCAGGAGCCTGCCGGGATGCGGGATTGAACATCCGGGTGCTCGGGGACCGCAGTGTGTCGGTCTCCTTCGACGAACCGACGACCCTCGATGAAGTGGAGCGAGTCCTCGCCGTGTTCGGTGCACCGTTGCACTCCTCGGACGACGACGACACCCGCCTGCCGGCCGGATGGCTCCGCGCCGACGAGTTCATGCAGCAGCAGGTCTTCGGTGCGCACCGCACGGAACACGAGATGCTGAGGTATCTGAGGCGCCTGGCGGACAAGGATCTGGCCCTCGACCGCACGATGATCCCGCTCGGGTCCTGCACGATGAAACTCAACGCGACCACCGAGATGGAGCCGGTGAGTTGGCCGGAGTTCGCCGACCTGCATCCTCTCGTCCCCGACGATGAGAGCACCGGCCTGAGGAGCGTCGTGACCGAACTCGAGCAGATGCTGGTGGAGATCACCGGGTACGACGCGGTGAGCCTGCAGCCGAACGCCGGGAGTCAGGGGGAATTCGCCGGTCTCCTTGCGATCAGGGCCTACCACCGCTCCCGGGGTGACGGCGATCGGGATGTGTGTCTCATTCCTTCCAGCGCACACGGCACGAATGCCGCCAGTGCCGTCATGGCGGGCATGAGGGTGCAGGTGGTTGCCTGCGACATCGACGGGAATGTCGACATCGCGGACCTGAGGGCGAAGGCGTCGACGGCGGGCACGGCACTGGCCGCCCTGATGATCACCTATCCGTCCACCCACGGTGTCTTCGAGGAGGCGATCGGAGAAATCTGTGCCGTGATCCACGACCACGGTGGCCAGGTCTACGTGGATGGGGCGAATCTCAATGCATTGGTCGCCACCGCCCGTCCCGGTCGGTTCGGAGCCGATGTCAGCCATCTCAACCTCCACAAGACCTTCTGCATCCCCCACGGAGGCGGCGGTCCCGGGGTGGGGCCCGTCGCGGTGCGCGCCCATCTGGCACCGTTCCTGCCGGGCGATCCGGTCGACCCGGACTCCCCCGTCGGGCCCGTCGCGTCGTCACGCCACGGATCCGCGGGAATCCTGGGAATTCCATGGGTCTACATCACCATGATGGGAGCCCGGGGCCTGTTGCAGGCCACCGCCGACGCGATTCTGTCCGCCAATTACGTGGCCGCGCGTCTCCACGACGCCTATCCCGTCCTCTACCGCGGGTCCCGTGGTCGTGTCGCCCACGAGTGCATCCTCGACGTCGGCCGGGTGCTGAAGGGAACCGACCTCACCGTGGACGACGTGGCCAAGCGGCTCATGGACCACTGTCTCCACGCCCCCACGATGAGTTTTCCGGTGGCCAACACCCTGATGGTGGAGCCCACGGAGAGCGAATCTCTCGCCGAAATCGACAGGTTCTGCGAAGCGATGTTGTCGATACGCGGGGAGATCGAGGACGTGTTGGACGGCCGCATGGCGGCGGCGGATTCCCCTCTCCGTCATGCCCCCCACACGGTGCAGGACGTCGTTGGAGCGTGGGACCGTGCCTACGGTCGCGAGCAGGCCGTGTACCCGCTGCCGCGACTGCGCAGTCGTCTCTACTTTCCCCCGGTCTCGCGCATCGATGCGGCACGCGGGGACCGCAACGTCGTGTGCACCTGCGCCCCGATCGAGGCCTACGAGAGCGCTCTCACGCCGGTGGCGGGAACGTGACCGCCCAGGGCCCCGACGGCGCGGGGGCCGCATCCGAGGGCGACCCGAGTCCGGGTCCTCTCGATCAGTTGTTGAGCCTTCTCTCCCATGTCGATCCCATCGATCTCGCGGTGCGAGCGGTGGACACGGGACGGAGAACCACGGAGTCCCTGGTCACCATCCTCGAGAACCTGGCCTCGACGGTCGACAATCTCAATGCCACCACGAGTCGGGTCAATTCTCTGCTCGACGAGGTGGAGGAGCCACTCCGCCGACTGATGCCCCAGATGGGTGCCGCCATGGGCGCGGTGGCGACGCTCGGCGAGGCCGCCTCGCAACTCGTCGAGGTGGTCCGTCGACTGTCGCCCCTGGCTTCGATCGCCGAGAATGCCGGGGCGGTCCTCAATCTGCGGGGTGGTCGAGCGGCTGCTAAGCCGTCCGAGCCTCCTCCGCCGCCGCCGGATCCGGTCTCCTGACGAACGGAAGCTCGACGACGATCCCAGCGAGATCGCTTCCCCGGACGTCGAGGAGGACGGCATCCCCCATCGGGACCTTCGGGTCGAGGAAGGCGAGCGCTATGCCATGTCCGAGCGTGGGCGAATAGTTGCCACTTGTCACGTGTCCGAGGACATCGCCGCCGGGTTCGCGCACGGCACTCCCCTCTCGTGCCGGTCGCCGACCCTCGGTGGCGATGCCCCGCAGAAGCCGTCGCGGCCCGTGTTCGCGCTCTGCGAGGAGAGCCGGCAATCCCGGTACGTCCGGCTTGTCCCAGGCCACGACCCATCCGAGCCCCGCCTGGAGCGGGGTGATGCCGGGGCCGAGTTCGTGACCATGCAGCGGAAGACCAGCCTCCAGTCGCAACGTGTCACGGGCGCCGAGTCCCGCGGGAAGGGCTCCGGCACGGAGGAGTTCCTCCCACACCTTCTCGGCGCTCTCGCGCGGCACGGCGATCTCCAGGCCATCCTCCCCCGTGTAACCGGTCCCCGCGACGAGGACCTCCGAACCGGCGATCCGTGCGGTGGTCACGCAGAAACGCGGTACCCGGGAGGCCTCCTCGGAGAGTCTCGACACCACGGAACGGGCACGGGGACCCTGAACCGCGATGACGGCTCGACTGTCCGTGATGTCCCGACCTCCGATGGCGCGGAGCACTCTCTCGGTGTTCGCCGCATTCGGCATGACGTCGAGCACCTCGGGGCCGTGCCACCACACGATGATGTCGTCCAGCACGAAACCGTCGTCGTCCAGGAGGTGGGTGTACTGAGCGCGCCCCGGTGAAATGCGGCCCAGGTCGTTCGTGAAGGCCCTCTGGATGCTGTCGGCCGCCCCGGGACCCTCGACTCGCACGGTGCCCAGATGGGACACGTCAAAGGCCGCGGCAGCGGTGCGGCAGGCGGCGTGCTCCGCGAGGGTGCCGGAGGGATATGACAGAGGCATCTCCCAGCCGCCGAAGGGCACCATGCGCGCGCCGAGTGCCCGGTGCTCCCGATCAAGGGGTGAGAGACGCACAACTCAGACGGCGAGCGGACCTGCGGCCGCACCATCAACCGCATCGGGAGCGAGTGAGATGATGCGCTTGTCGACCTCGTCCCGCACGCCGGACATGGGCAGCACGTTGAGAACGCCCTGTCCGTGGCGGAGCACGTCGATCAGCTCGTCCCCGTCGCAGAGCAGGACGGTCGAGCCGTCGATCACGAGGTGGGCTGCCGCGATCTCGGTGCCCACGTGGCTGCGCATGTAATCGAACACCGCCCTGATCGCCTCGAGCCGGATCCCCGCGTCGAGAAGCTTCTTGACCACGCGCAGCTCGAGGAGATCTCGGTAGGTGTAACGCCGACGTGAGCCGCTCCCCGAGGCATCGGTGGCGGAGGGTCGAATGAGGTCGGTCCGCGCCCAGTAGTCGAGGCGCCGATAGGTGATTCCGGCGATTTGTGCGGCCTGTGTGCCGCTGAAGGTCTCTGGGGTCATGTCGGCTTCCTGTCACGTGCGCGTAACTACGCGGGTGTGAGACGCTACGTGGGCCGTGCCCGAACGTCAAGGGTCAGGTGTCGAAGTCCTCGGGGGAGATGTTCTCGATGAAGTCGCGGAATTCGTCGAGAATCTCCTCGGATCGGAACTCCTCCTCGCCCGCAGGCGTTCCGGCTGTCTCGAGCAGTTCCTCCTGTGCATAGACCGGACATCCGGCGCGCAGGGCCAGTGCGACGGCGTCCGAGGGGCGCGCGGACACCCGCACCTCCTCGTCCTCCGAATCCGACAGCACGATCTCGGCGTAGTAGGTGCCCTCGGACACGTGGGTGAGCACCACCCGATCCACCCCGGCCCCCAGGGCCTCGATGGTGCGGAAGAAAAGGTCGTGAGTGAGGGGCCTCGGCACGGCCACGCCCTCGAGTGCCACCGAGATGGCGGCCGCCTCAGGGGCCCCGATGTAGATGTCCAGGGATCGGCGGGGAGCCTCATCCTCCCTCAGGGACAGCACCGGCGTGTTGGCGGCACGGTCGATCCGAATGCCCCGTACGGAAAGGGCTCGGAGGCTCACTTCTGTTCCCGGATGCGCGCGAACTCGCGCGCGATGAGCGCGGCGCGCATGTGCTCGCCGAGTTCGACGAGTTCCTCGAGCATTGCCAGTGCCGTCTCGCGCGCGCCGGGGTTTCGCTGGCGGAGCATGGGAAGGATGCGCTGCTCGTACAGGCTCATCTCCCTGTCCACGGCGCCCTTCCAGGTGCGCAGATGGCGAACGTCCACACCGAGTTCGGAGAAACGTGCGGCAATCTTGGCGGCCTCGATGGAATCCGCGTCGAAGAACGTGGTGTCCCCCACGTCGTGCCCCGAGACGAGGCCGGCATGCTCCAGATCCTTCAGCAGCTCAGGATTGATCGCAAGAAGACGGAGGAGGTCGTCCCGCGGAATGGACTCGGTGCGATCCGAATGTTCCCGTGCGATGCGCCGCTGTTCATGATCGTGCAACTGGGGAATGATCGTCTCCAACGGCGAGTCGAAGGTCGGTGATCCCGCAATCGCCACGGTGGGGCCCTGCGCGACGGGCACACCCGGTGCGACGGGGCGCGGCCCACCACCTCGGGCCGCCGGGTGTGCGGAGGTGGTGATCTCGCCGGTGGGCGCCGGGAATTCCGCACTGAGGTCGGTGTCGTCGCCGAGCCGATCCCGTATCACGCTGAGGGGCAGGTAGTTCTGTCGTTGCTCGCGCAGAATGAAGCGCAACCGCTCCACCTCTCCTTCGGTGAACCTGCGGTATCCGGCCGAGGTCCGTTCGGGATCGATGAGGCCCTTGCTCTCGAGGAACCGGATCTTTGAGATGGTGACATCGGGGAACTCGTCGAGCAGCAGGGCGAGAACCTCGCCTATCGACAGGAACTCCCGTTCCGGCATCACAGGTCCCGGGCGCTCTCGAGGAAAACCAGGTGGTACTTGCCCACCTGCAACTCGTCACCCTGCCGGAGCTCCGCGGTCTCCACCCTGTTCTGGTTCACGTACGTACCGTTGAGCGAGCCCTCGTCGCGGACGGCGATCGAGGCACCCTCGCGGTGGATGGTGGTGTGGTGCCGTGACACGGTGATGTCATCGAGGACGATGTCGTTGGTGCCGTGCCTTCCGATGCTGGTGACGGTGGAGCCGAGTGTGAAGAACCGACCCTCCTCGTCCCCGCCCCGCACCACGAGAATGGGCTGACCCGGCTCGATCCGGTCCAAGTCCACGACGATGTCATCGAGGGGTCCGGTTGCGTCCTGGAGCGAATCGGTCTTGGCGAGGGTGATCGTGCGCTCGTCGGAGATGTCCAGAACCGAACCGCAGGCGGAGCAGAACGCCGACCCCGGTGGATTCCGGTGGGCGCACTTGTTGCAGAAGACCAAGGCCATCGAGAGACCTCAGCCCTCCACCAAGGCCCGGTACTCCCCCGCCGTCATGAGGGCGGATTCGTCGAGCACAGCCTCTGAGATCGTGCAGATCCAGCCGTCGCCGTAGGGGTCGGTGTTGAGGAGTTCCGGGCGTTGCGAGAGGAGTGGATTGACCTCCGCAACGGTCCCGCTCACCGGTGCATAGACGTCGTTGACGCTCTTGGTGCTTTCGATCTCACTGATGCCGTCGTTGAGTGCGACCCGACGACCCATCTCCGGCAACTGAATGAAGACGATGTCGCCGAGAGCGTCCTGGGCATAGTCGGTGATTCCCACCCGGACGAGACGTCCCTCCGCGCGTATCCACTCGTGATCCTTGGTGTAGCGCAACTCCTCGGGCGTGTCCATACGTTCACCGTACCGCTCGGGACCGGCGCCCGGCGGCCATGCCGTCACGCACCGACGGCAGATAGCGACCCAGCACCACCCAGGAAAGAATCAGTCCGGGGACGCCCACCGCCCAGCCGACAACCTCCACCAGGTCCCACACTCCCCCGGCGGCACCGATCGTGATCCAGGGAACCGCGCACATGAGGGCGAAGGTCGCCCACTTCCCCGACCGGGACACCGGAAAACGTTCCATCCCGAGGACGGTTCCCCCCACCATGAGGAGGGCAATGGTGGCCTCCCGGGCGACAACAGGTACGCCGAACCACAGGGTGAGGTCCCCGGTGATCATCGGTGTCGTGGCCCCGACGAGGAACACCAGGCGATCGACGACCGGATCGAATACCTTGCCGAATTCACTCACCTGGTTGAAACGACGGGCGACCCATCCGTCGACCCAGTCCG
>JAULXU010000089.1:0-23330 GCA_032118285.1 Ilumatobacteraceae bacterium | reverse complement strand
AGGAGAAGCTGCGTGAGTACGCGGGCCTCGAGCCGGGCTCCCGTGTCGTGGTGGCCGGTTCCTTCGACCGGGTCGAGATCTGGGAGCCGTCGCGCCACGACCGCGTGAGCAGCACGGGAACCTCGCAGCTCGCGGGGGACGGGGAGTGAGCCCCGATGTGTTCACCGTCAGCGTTGCCGAACTCGGCGACATGGGGCGCCCGATGACCGAGGCTTTCGTCCATCGCTCCGTCATGCTCGAGGAGATCCTTGAGGTCTTCGTCGCGCTGGATGGGGGCACTCTCCTCGACGCCACGCTCGGAGGTGCCGGCCACTCGGCTGCCCTGCTCGCGGCCCATCCCGCGGCCCGCCTGCTCGGGCTGGATCAGGACCCCCACGCTCTCGCGGCCGCGGCCGCTCGACTCGACGAACTCGGATTCGGCGGACGCGCGACCCTCCGGCGCGCCCGCTTCGACTCCGTGTCCGCCGTCGTGGCCGGGGAGGGCATCGGATCGTTGGCCGGTGCCCTCTTCGACCTCGGTGTCTCCTCGCCCCAATTCGACGTTCCGGCTCGCGGATTCTCCTATCGCCATGACGCCCCGCTCGACATGCGCATGGACCCGGACGCGCCACTCGACGCCGACGAGGTGGTGAACACCTGGAGCGAGGACCGGATCGCCGGCATCCTGCGCAGCCATGCCGACGAACGCCATGCCGGCCGCATCGCCCGGGCCATCGTCGCGGCCCGACCGATCATCGGCACGGCGCGACTCGCCGAGATCGTGGTCTCGGCCATTCCCGCACCCGCTCGTCGCCACGGCGGGCATCCCGCCAAGCGCACGTTCCAGGCCATCCGCATCGCGGTGAACTCGGAACTCGAGGTGCTGCCCGCGGCACTGCGCGACACGATCGACCTCCTCGCCCCGGGGGCGCGCCTCGCTGTTCTCTCCTACCACTCGGGTGAGGACCGCATCGTGAAGTCCGTCATGCGTTCCGCCGAGACGGGCGAATGCCGCTGTCCCTCCGCGTTGCCGTGCGCATGCGGGGCGGTGCGCAGTGTTCGGCGGGTGCGCGCACCGCGCACGGCCTCGCGGACCGAGGTCGTTGCCAACCCGCGCGCGTCCTCGGCACGCCTGCGCGTCGTGGAGAAACTGCCGACGGGGGAGCTCCCGTGAGCAACGCCGCCGTCCGCCGCGCCCCGCACGATGATCCCCGACGCGCCGCACCCGCTCGCCCGGCGGCGGGGACCCCGTCGCGACGCGGACCGGTCGCGCACACGGGGACCCAGGACCGGCCCCGACTCACACTCGTCACCGGGGGACGGAGGCGCTGGGCGGGCGCGGCAACCCTCTTCGTGTCGTTCATCGTCGTTGCTCTCGTGGTCGTCGCCGGGCGGGTGCACATGGCGTCCCAGCAGATCGAGCTCGATCGTCTCAACAACGACGTGCGGCGCGCGCGCACCTACTTCGACACGCTGCGCTCCGAACGCGCGCGTCTCCTGTCCCCGGAGAACCTCATCGCCGAGGCAGTGCGAGCGGGGATGAAGCAGGGCACTTCGAACCGAATCGTCGAGGTGGACCGCGCCACCGCCGTGTTCATCGCGTCCCGTGTGGGGGCGCTCGACCCGGATCTCGGGGCTCGGGTCGAGTCACCCCTCGATGAATTCGGTCGCATCAAGGCAGCTGTGGCGGGGGCGAAGTGAGTCGTCAGGAAACCCCTCGGCGCCCTCGGCGCACCCACGGCGAGATGACGCGATCTCCGCGACGCGGCGGGACGACATCGTCGCGCCGGGGCACCACCCCGCCCCGTGGCCGCGCCGGAGCCGATGGGACGGGCGCGAGAGACCGACGGGGAGGTCGTCCCTCGGCGGCGCACGCCCGGCAACCCGACAGACGAGATGTCATCGCCCGTCGCAACGGCCGAGGTTCCGCTTCCACGATGACACCGCTCCTCGACAGGGTCTTCCACGCGGTGTGGACGGCCTTCAGCGGTGACGTGCCCGAATCCATCAAGGGTCGACGCATCACTTCGGCCGAGTCGAACCGTCGCGTTCAACGGGGACTGCGTTTTTTCATGGCCTTCGTCACGGTCGCGATGGCGGTGCTCTTCCTTCGCGTCGCCGCTCTCCAGACCGTGGCCCGCGGGGAGTACCTCGAGGTGAGCCTCGCGCAGCGTCGTCGTGAGACCGTCGTCAAGGCGACCCGCGGGGTGATCTTCGACCGCAACGGCAACGAGTTGGCCTTGTCCGTGCCCCGATCCGTGCTCTATCTCGACCCGCGCGACGTCGCCGATTCCGCGTGGACCGTGGGCACCCTCGCCGAGCTGTTTCGATGGAACGACGAGAAGCGCTCCGACATGCTCGCGCGCCTCGCACGGCCCGGGGCAAAGTTCGTGTACGTCGCGCGCGAGATGGACCTGACCGATGCCGGCGCCATCATGCAGCTGGGAATCCCGGGCCTCTACACCTACACGGAACCGTCACGCCAGATCGAGGGAGGAGTGGCCGAGGCCCTCATCGGTCAGACGGATCCCGACGGACTCGGTACGTCGGGACTCGAGCTGCAGTTCGACGCGATGCTCGGCGGCCGGGACGGCATGTCGGTGCGCGACGTGGACGCCGACGGGCGCTCCATCGCAGGAACCAGTCGGGTCTCGCGCAACCCCTTCCCCGGCGACGACATCGTGCTGACGATCGACAAGAACATCCAGTTCCACGTGGATCGCATCCTCCGCAACAGGGTCGCCGACCTGTCGGCGAAGGGCGGGGTGGCAATCGTGCTCGACACCGCCACGGGCGACGTCATCGCCATGTCGAGCGTGCGTCGGATGCCCGACGGAACCACCTCGTCGGCGAGCGGAAACTACGCCATGGTCGAGTCCCACGAGCCCGGCTCGGTGGCGAAGGTGCTGAGCATCGGCGCGGCCCTCAACGAGGGTGCCGTGACCCCGGACTCGGTCTTCGAAGTTCCCGGCAAACGTCTCATCGACAAGTTCCTCATCAGTGATGCCTGGCCGCACGGCCCCGAAAAGATGGACGTGCGCCGCATCGTGCGCGACAGCTCCAACATCGGCACGCTCATGGTGGGGGAGAAGACCGGTTGGTCGACGCTGCACCGATACCTCGAGGGATTCGGCATAGGCCGACCCACGGGACTCGGATACCCGAACGAGTCGTCCGGACGTCTGCTGCCCCACGAGAAGTGGTACGGCTCCACCAAGTACACGGTCACCTACGGATACGGCTACTCGGTCTCGCCCTTGCAATTGGCCGCCGCGGTGAACACCGTGGCCAACGGGGGCGTCTACGTCGCCCCGCGTCTGGTGAGCGCCACGATCGACCGCTCCGGTCGCCGCCGGGAGACGGAGCCGGGGGAGAGCCGACGGGTGCTGGAGCAATCCACCGCAGTCACCCTCACCGACCTGCTCCGCGGTGTCGTCTGCCACGGCACGGGCAAGCCCGCCGCGGTTCGGGGGATGGACGTCGCGGGCAAGACGGGCACGGGTTACAAGGCCCAGGACAACGGCACATACGTCACCGACGCGGGCACCCGCGCCTACTTCGCCTCCTTCGCCGGATTCTTCCCGGCGTCGAACCCGCGGGTGACGATCCTCATCAGCATCGACGAGCCCGACTCCACCTCCCAGGACCGTTTCGGCGGCCGGGCGGCCGCCCCGGTCTTCGCACAGCTGGTGCCCCTCATCACCCACGAGCTGGGCATTCCCGCTCCTGCGGGCGGAGCTGCCTGCCCGCCCGCCCCGGCACCCCTCGCCCAATAGGGAAGGCTTGACGGCCAGATGGCTCGCCACTCGTTCCCACCCGTTCCCGTCGTCGATCTCGTCGCGGCCCTCCCCGGTGCCCTACTCAGCGGGGACGCGGACGTGTCCGTGTCGGGAGTGAGCCAGGACTCACGCGAGCTCTCGGTCGGCGATCTCTACTGCTGCGTGAGCGGGGCCCATCACGACGGACACGAGTTCGTGACCGCGGCGCTGGCATCCGGTGCCGTCGCACTACTCGTCGACAGGGAGGTGGACGGTCGCGGGCTGTCCGTGGTCCGTGTGCCGTCCGTGCGCGGCGCGCTCGGCTCCGCCGCCGACCTGCTGTTCGGTCATCCCTCGCGCGAACTGCTGACGTGCGGGGTGACGGGAACGAACGGCAAGACGTCAGTGGCCACGATGTTCGGTTCGATCCTTGCGGCGGCCGGGCACACCGCGTCAGTCCTCGGGACCCTGACCGGGGAGCGCACGACTCCCGAGGCGATCGACCTGCACGCGCGTTTGCGCGCCGATCGCGACAACGGCGTGACGGCGGTGGCAATGGAGGTGTCGTCCCATGCTCTCGCCCAGCATCGGACCGACGGGTTCCTCTTCGACGTCGCCGTGCTGACAAACATCGGTCGTGACCATCTCGACTTCCACGGCAGCGTGGACGCGTACGTCGCGGCCAAGATGCGACTGTTCGAACCGACCGCGTGTCGGCGCGCCGTCGTCAATATCGACGATCCGGCCGGGCGCCGCATCCTCGAAGGAGGCCGCATTCCGGTGAGAGGTTTCTCCCTCGCCGACGCCGACCGCATCGACGTCGGGGTGGATGGAGTGGCATTCGACTGGCGAGGCTCGAGGGTGCGGGCGTCCGTCGGTGGATCATTCAGCGTCGCCAACGCTCTGGCGGCGGCCACGGCAGCCGAGGAGGTCGGCATCGCGCGGGAGGCAGTGCTCGTCGGTCTCGCGGGCGTCGGAGGAATCAGGGGTCGCTTCGAGTCGGTGCCGAACGACCTGGGCGTCGACGTCATCGTCGATTACGCGCACACCCCCGAGGGCCTCGACGTCCTGTTGACAACCGCTCGCTCGGTCGCGCGCGGCCGGCTGACCGTCGTGTTCGGTTGCGGGGGAGACCGTGACCGGGGCAAGAGGCCCCTGATGGGGGCGGTTGCGGCCCGGCTCGCCGACGTGGTCGTGGTCACATCCGACAATCCGCGCACGGAGGAGCCCATGGAGATCATCGGGCAGGTCGTCGCGGGAGCCGACGGGACGGGCGGTGCGGTGGTGCGCACCGTTCCGGACAGGGCCGAAGCAATCGAATCCGCACTCCGGGCCGCCGGGCGTGGTGACATGGTGGTGATCGCGGGAAAGGGTCACGAGACCCGACAGGAGATCGGCTCCGGGACGGTGCCTTTCGACGATGCCGCAGTGGCGCGTCGGATCCTGTCGGACGCCGGGAAGGACGAACGCAGATGAGCGAAGCGGTGTCGACCCGCGGGAGCAGTGGCGCATGATCGCGGTGCTCCTCGCCGGTGCGGTGGCGATGGTCGCGTCCCTCGTCGGAACCCGATGGCTCATCTCGGTGTTCGACGGCCTCGGGAAGGGTCAACCCATCCTCGGTTCCGAGGACCTCGGCCCGGTCCACCACATGAAGAAGCAGGGAACGGCGACCATGGGGGGCCTGGCCATCGTCGGAGCCGGCTTCCTCGGTTGGCTCGTCGCCCACTCCCGCCCCGGACTTCCCTTCTCGGACCAGTCGTTGATCATGTGGGCGGGCGTCGCGGTGATGGCGGCGATGGGTTTCCTCGACGACTTCATCAAGGTGCGCAAGTCGCACAACCGGGGGATCTTCTGGAAGAAGAAGGGGTGGATCACGTTCGGCTTGCTCATCGGTATCACCTCGTGGTTGTCCTGGGGAACGGGAGTGAGCGAGACGCTCTCCTTCACCCGTTTCGACCTCCCGGGGTGGCACATTCCGTCGGTGCTGTGGGTCGTCTGGACCGCGTTCATGGTGTGGGCGACGACGAATGCGGTCAACGTGACCGACGGCCTCGACGGCCTCGCCGCCGGTTCGGCGCTCTTCAGCTTCCTCGCCTTCACCGTCATCAGTTACTGGGCCTTCCGCAACCCCGGCGTGTACCAGCTCGTCAATCCCCTCGATCTCGCCGTCTTCTCTGCGGCGCTCGCCGGAGCCTGCGGTGGATTCCTCTGGTGGAACGCCGCCCCGGCGCGCATCTTCATGGGCGACGTCGGTGCGCTCGGAATCGGCGCCGCGCTCGGCCTTCTGGCGGTGGCGACCAACACCCATCTGCTGTTGCCGCTCATCTGCGGGCTCAACGTCATGGAAGCGGGTTCGGTGGCCCTGCAGATGGGTGTGTTCAAGGCCTCGGGTCGCCGTCGTCGCCTGTTCCGCATGTCCCCCGTGCACCATCACTTCGAGCTGGCGGGCTGGCCCGAGACCACGGTCATCGTGCGGTTCTGGATCGTGGCGGGCATGTGCGTGGCCGGAGCAGTCGCCCTGTTCATCGCCGACTTCACCTCGCTGGCCGACGTCTACTCGGGGCGTTGACGTGAGGCGCGCGGCTGTGGCCGGTCTGGCGATCGCGGGAGCCGCGACCGCGCGGGCCCTCGTCGAGCGCGGAGTGGAGGTGCATCTGGCGGACGACCGCCCGGTGGAGGCCCATCGCCGTCTGGCCCAAGAGCTCGGCGCCGAACTCGTCGATCTCGAGGCTCCGACGGGAATGCAGCGTCTCCTCGAGGGAGTCGACGTCCTCATTCCCGCACCGGGCATTCCGCCCCTCCATCCCGTCGTGCTCGAGGCCGTGCGCCTCGGCGTCCCCGTGCGCTCCGAGATCGACCTGGCGCACGAGTGGGAGCAGCAACGTCCGGGCGGTCCGCGTCCCCGGCTCGGAGTGACGGGAACGGACGGGAAGACCACGACGACGATGCTGGTGGCCCATCTGCTGCGTGCACTCGGGCTGCGAACCTCCGAGGTGGGCAACACCGACCTGCCCTTCATCGCCGCGCTCGGGTCCGACGCGGAGGTCTTCATCGTGGAGTGCTCTAGCTTCCGCCTGCAGTGGACCGAGATGTTCCGCTGCGAGTCCTCCGTCTGGCTCAACATCGCTCCCGACCATCTCGACTGGCACGGGACGCTTCCCGAGTACGTCGCGGCGAAGGCGCGACTGTGGGCCCACGTGCGACCGGCGGATGTTGCGGTTGCACCCCTCGGTGACGCGGGCATTCTCGCCGTCGCACGTGATTCGGGCGCCCGTGTCGTGACGTTCGGTGGCGAGGGCGCCGACTACCGCGAGGAGGGCGGATGGCTCTGCGGACCGCACGGGAGGGTGATGTCCGTGTCCGATCTGTGGCGCGGTCTGCCCCATGACGTGTCGAATTCGTTGGCTGCGCTCGCCGTTGTGTCCGAGAGCGGACTGCTCCGCGCCGATCAATCGCTGGTCGGGGCGCTGTCCTCGTTCGCTCCGCCCCGGCACCGCATCGAGTTCGTGCTCGAACGGGACGGAACCCGTTGGTTCGACGACTCGAAGGCGACGTCTCCCCATGCCGCACTCGCCGCCATCCGCGGATTCGACCGTGTGGTCCTCATCGCGGGCGGACGCAACAAGGACCTCGACCTGACAGCCCTGGCCACAGAGCCGGGGCGGATGGTCGGGGTCGTGGCCATCGGGGAGTCGGCGGCACTCGTCGCCGCGGCCTTTGCCGGGACGTGCCCCGTCGTGACGGCCGAGTCGATGACGGCTGCCGTGAAGGCCGCGGCGGACCTGGCCACGCCCGGGGTCGACGTGTTGCTGTCCCCGGGATGCGCCAGTTTCGACTGGTACGACGGATACGCCGGTCGGGGCGACGATTTCCAACGCTGTGTGCGCGCACTCGCATCGGTGGAGGACCGACGATGACGAACACCGCCGGCACCTCCCGTGGAGCGTCCCTGCGAGAACGCCGCATCGCCATGTTGCGTCGCACCGGACTCGCCAAGGACTACGGCATCCCGCTGGGGGACCCCTCCACGGCCTTCTGGTTCATCCTGGCCATCGTGCTGTCCTTCATCCTTCTCGGACTCGTCATGGTGCTGTCGTCGTCGTCGGTCGTGAACATCAACTCCGGCGACTCGGCATGGGTCTACCTTCAGCGCCAGGCACTGTGGGCCCTCATCGGCTCGGCGGCGATGTGGGGCGCCTACAAGTTGCCGTATGCGGCGTGGAGGCAGCAGCGCCTGCTGGCCGTGCTGGTGGGAGCTCTCGTCGGCGCCAACTTCCTCGTCATCATCCAGGGAACGGTCATCAACAACGCCCGGGCCTGGCTGGACGTGGGGGGCTACCAGATCCAGCCGTCCGAGTTTCTCAAGGTCGCCACGGTGCTGTTCAGCGCGAACTTCCTCGCCGCGCGCCACCGAGCCGTGCAGATTCCACAGGTCGTGCTCTGGCCCATGGGAGTGGCCATGGCCGTGACGGCGGGTCTGTGCATGTTGCAAAGGGACTTCGGCGGCGCCGTCATCTTCGTGGGCATCATCCTGGCGATGATGTGGGTCGCGGGAATTCCGCTCGTCCAACTCGTGCCGACGATGCTCGTCATCGCCGTCGGATCGGCACTCGTCCTGACACAGGCGGGAAACGCGAGCCGTCGCATGTTCGCCTTCCTCAATCTCGAGGAGACCAAGGAGGACGCCGGATACCAGGTGTACCAGGCCATCCTCAGCATCGCGAACGGCGGCGTGACGGGGACGGGGATCGGATCGGGGACGTCCAAGTGGGGTTATGTGCCCCTCGCCCACAGTGACTTCATCTTCTCGGTCATCGCCGAGGAGCTGGGTCTACTCGGGTCCCTCATCGTCATCGGCGGCTTCCTGCTCCTCGTCCTGTTCGGTGTGCAGGTCGCCCTGCGCGCTCCGGACAAGCACGGCGCACTGATCGCCGGAGGTGTGTCGGCGTGGTTCGCCGTGCAGGCGGTGGTGAACATAGGCGGCGTCATCGGTGCGATTCCGATGACCGGTCTCACGCTGCCGTTCCTTTCCTACGGCGGCAGTTCGCTGCTGGCGTGCATGACGGCCACGGGTCTGCTGCTCAACGTGGCCCGACGGATGCAGGTGTGAGGGAGGTGCCCGTGCGGGTGGTGGTCACCGGCGGCGGCACGAGTGGGCACGTCGTGCCGGCACTGGCGATCCTCGAATCCCTCGTCGACGCGGGAATCGACCCCGCCGAACTGCGCTACGTCGGTTCTCGCCGCGGCGTGGAAACCCGACTCGTTCCGCCGTCCGGAATCGGGGCCGAGTTCCTGCCGATGGCGGGTCTGCAACGCTCCTTCGCGCCGCGCCGTGTCGCCGCCAACCTTCTCCTGCCGTGGCGGGTGCTCGTGTCCCGGCGCGCAGCGCGCGCCCTCGTGCGAATCTGGCGACCCGCGGTGGTGGTGTCCGTGGGCGGGTACGCGAGCGATCCGATGGCGCAGGCCGCGGTGGCCGCAGGGGTGCCGCTCGTGTGCGTGAGCTACGACCGACGGCCGGGACTGGCCACCCGCCGACAGGCTCGACACGCGGCGGTATGCGCCTCCGCGTTTCCCGATTCCGGTCTGCCGGGGGCGCAGGTCACGGGTGCCCCCGTGCGACGGGCGGTGCGTACTCTCGACCGTGCGGCGCGGCGCGCGGCAGCAAGGGCGGAGCGCGGCATTCCCCTCGACGCCCTCGTGCTGGCGGTGACCGGAGGCTCGCTGGGCTCGGCCGCTCTGAACGCGTTCGTGGACGACGTCGTGGCGGCGATGGGAGAGCGTCCCGCTCCACCGGGCGGCTGGGTCATTCTGCACTCGTGTGGTCCGCGGTACGCCTCCGCCCCGCCTCCGCCCACCCCGACCGGGGTGCGACTCCAGCGCACTGCCTACGAGGAGCGGATGGAGGACGTGTACGCGGCATGCGACCTGCTCGTGGCGCGAGCCGGGGCGAGCACTGTGGCGGAGGTGTCCGCCGCAGGGGTGCCCTGTGTCCTCGTTCCGTGGTCGGGGGCGGCCGGGGGACACCAGGAGATGAACGCCCGATGGCTCGGTGATGCGGGAGGAGCTGTCCTCTTGTCCGACGCCGAGGTGCCGGGCGCGGAGGCGGTCCGCACCGTCCTCGACATCCTCGTCGACAGTGAGCGTCTCGAGGGGTTGGCTCGCGCGGCCCGCGCGGCGGGGGAGATGCACCGGGGTGATGCCCTCGTGCGACTCGTTCTCGACGCCTCATCCTGAGGCTCGACGCGTGGAACAATGACGACTCGATGAGCACCCGCGCCCCACGACAATCCGAGGGTCTCGTCGACCTCTCGGTTCCGCGCCGCATCCACGTGGTGGGCGCCGGTGGACCCGGCATGAGCGCCCTCGCCCTGTTGCTCCACGGTCTCGGACACACCGTGTCGGGCTCGGACGTTCGCGAGGGGGACGCAGTCGCCCAACTCCGCTCGCGGGGGATCCCGGTTCGGGTCGGTCACGACCCGGGTCTCGTCGCCGGCGCGGACGCCGTCACGTATTCCACTGCTGTTCCGGCGGACAACGTGGAGCTCGAGGCCGCCCGGTCTGCCGGAATCCCCGTGCGCCACCGGGCCGACCTTCTCGCCTCCCTGTGCGCGCGCATGCCCACGATCGGAGTCGCCGGAACCCACGGAAAGACCACCACGACAGCCCTGCTCGACCACGGTCTGGCGGGGCTCGGGCTCGACCAGTCGGTCCTCGTCGGGGCTGAGGTGGTCGGCACCGGTGTCGGTGCGGTGCACCGCGGTGAATCCCTCCTTCTTCTCGAGGCCGACGAGAGCGACGGGACCCTCGACATCCTGCCGATGTGGGGCATCGTCGTGACGAACCTCGACGTCGACCATCTCGACTACTACGGCTCGTTCCAGGCCATGCAGGAGTCCTTCGTCGTACTCCTCGACCGCATCCCCGGCCCCGTCGTGCTCAACGCGGACGATTCCGGCAGCGAGCCGCTGCGTCGGGCTGCTCCGTCCGGACGCACGGCGACCTTCGGTGCATCGGATGGTGCCGACGTGCGCATCGTGGAGTGGTCGTCGACCCCGACAGGGCTGATCGTGACACTCGAGGCGGCCGGAGGCATCCACCGTGCACCGGTGCCGTTGCGCGGCGGCCACAATGCATCCAACGTCGCCGCGGCCGCCGCGGCTGCGGTGGCACTCGGTGTGTCCGTCGGGGCGTTCCTCGCGGCCCTGAAGGACTTCGGCGGTGTCGCGCGGCGTTTCACGGAGAGGGTCCGGGTGCACGGATCCCTGCTCGTGGATGACTACGCCCACCTCCCGGCAGAGATCGCGGCATCGGTGGCGGCGATGCGCACACACCCCGAGGTCACGGGTCCGGTCGTCGCCGTGTTCCAGCCGAACAGATTCCACCGAGTTCAGGCGATGGCCGGGGACTATGCCGGATGCTTCACGGGCGCCGACTCCGTGGTGATCACCGAGATCTACGCGTCGGGCACGCCCGCGATCGAGGGAGTGTCCGGTCGGCTCGTCCATGATGCCGTCGCGGCATCCCATCCCGAACTCGACATCGTCTGGGCTCCGACACGCGACGATGTCGTGGCTGCTGTGCTCGCCCGACTGGGGCCGGGGGTCGGGTGCATCTCGATGGGTTGCGGCGACATCGAGACCCTCCCCGACGACGTCGTGCGGTCGCTCCGGTGACGGCGACGTTCGACGCCCACGGACTCGTCCGGCTCTTGCGTGCGGCGGGGCTCACCGCCGCGGAGGAGCGGCCACTGGGTGCGCTCACGACCTACGGGGTGGGCGGCGCGGCACGCTGCGCGGTTCAGGTTGACTCCGACGACGATGCTCGCCGGGTGGCCGCCGTGTTGGCGAACACGGATCCGGTGGAGGTGCTCGTGGTCGGACGAGGGAGCAACCTGCTGGTGGGGGACGGAGGATTCGATGGGGTGGCGGTGCTCACGTCGACGGGTCCGTCCGGCGACGTCGACGTCTCCTTCGGCGACGGCTTCCTCACGGTGCCGGGTCGCATGCCCATGCCCGTTCTCGCCCGGCGCGCCGCTGCGCGCGGGTGCGGGGGTCTCGAGTGGGCGGTGGGCATCCCCGGCTCGGTGGGCGGTGCCGTTCGCATGAACGCTGGTGGCCACGGATCGGACATGGAGGCATCGCTCGTGTCGGCTCGACTGCTGTCCCTGCGTTCCGCGCGCGAGCGCGAGGTCGATGCCGCCGCACTCGGCCTCCATTTTCGCGGCTCGGTGCTCGGGCCCACGCACCTGGTGCTTTCGGCCAGCCTCGGATGCGTTCCGGTCGATCCCGAGGCGGCCCTTGCCGACCTGGCCTCGATCGTGGCGTGGCGCCGGGAAAACCAACCCGGGGGCCGCAACGCGGGGTCGGTGTTCGTCAATCCGGGAACCGGGGGAATGAGCGCGGGCGCGCTCGTCGATGCGTGCGGTCTGCGCGGTCTTCGCGTGGGCGGAGCCGAGGTGTCCACCAAGCACGCAAACTTCATCCTCGCCACCGACGGGGCCACGGCCGGAGACATCGTTGGCCTCATGACGAGGGTGCAGGACGAGGTGCGCAGGGTGCACGGCGTGGATCTGCGGAGCGAGGTGCGCCTCGTGGGCTTCGACGACGACACGACGAGTCGTTTCTCCGATCCGCGGCACCGCGCGGGCGGGCTCGCCTCCGCCGCGGGCGCTCTGCGCGACGCATTGGGGGAGCATCGGTGAACCATCCCGTCCCGACGAGGCTGGCTAGCGTCGGAGCGATGGGGAGTACGAACAGATGAGTGGCGACGACACCCGACACCCGGGTCTCACGGGCTCCACGTCGGGGTCCCCCGGCGAGCTCGAAGTCACCGAGGTCCCCGACGAGGTGCTCGAGGAACTCGGGGTGCTCTTCGGGACCCGTGGCCCCGCCGAGCCGTCCGAGGCCGACACCGCCCGCCTCGTCGAACGTTTCGAGGACGACGACACCGCCGACATCGTCCCCGTGGCTTTTCCCGCCGACGACACTCCCAATGCCGGCACCAGGGTGGGGGTGACCGGGACCCTCACCATTCCGATGGGCGACCCGCTCATGGAGGATCCGGGCTCAACGGGGGGAGTCGTCGTCATCGGCGACGAGGACACCGCCGGGATCGTCATCGACAGTGACGAACTCGACCGCGTGGTCATCGTCGACGTCGATGAACCCGACCCGAACGTCATTCGCCGGGAGCGAAGTCGTCGCCGCAAGGAGCGCTCCGACCGGGTGAGACTGCTCGTGTACGTGGGGTCGGCGGCCCTGTTCCTGTTCGTCGCTCTCACCATCCTGGCCTCGCCCATGTTCGCCGTGCGCTCCGTGACATGGGAGGGCGTCGTCTACACGTCGAATGAGACGGTGTCCGAGGTGACGGACATGATCGAAGGGGAGTCGGTCTTCAACGTGGACCTCGCCGCTGCACGGGCCGCCGTGCTCGCCGATCCCTGGGTGGCCGAAGTCCGCATCTCGAAGCGTTACGACGGCCGGGCATTCGTCGAGGTGAAGGAACGCGTTCCGGTGGTGTGGTGGGTCGGAACCGACCAGAAAGCCCGCATCGTGGACCGCAACGGCACGGTCATCGCCGTCCTCGACGGACGTCCCACCGAGTACGTGGAGGTCACGGGTGTCGGACCGGCCCTCGATCCAGGGGCCCGCGCCGACGAGGTGTATCGCGCGGCGGCGCAGCTCTACCTCGCCCTGCCCCCCGAACTGTCCCCGCTCGTGGCTTCCTTCGCGGCGGGCCCCACGGGGGAGTTGTCGATGAACCTGCAGAAGGGCACCGTCATTCGGTTCGGGCCACCGATCGATCTCCAGGAGAAACTCGTGTCGGTGGTCATCCTTCTGCGGCGCCAGAACGTCTCGGGAATCGCCGTCATCGATGTGTCCACCGGAGAGGCGACCGTGCAGGGCAAGTGATCCCACCGAGGTTCTTCCGCCCGAAAAGGTGGATTTCCCCGTTTCCCCCCGTCCCGCGTGGCAACATGAACGGGCATTCACATGCGTGTCCCAGGGAGGAGAGGTCTATGCCGGGCGTGCCCCAGAACTACCTCGCGGTCATCAAGGTCATCGGCGTCGGCGGCGGCGGCGTCAATGCCGTGAACCGGATGATCGACGCGGGTCTGCGCGGGGTCATGTTCGTCGCCGTCAATACCGACGCCCAAGCCCTCATCGCCAGTGACGCGGACGACAAGATCGACATCGGACGCGAACTCACGCGCGGACTCGGAGCGGGGTCGGATCCCGAGGTCGGTCGCATGGCCGCCGAGGCCCACGCCGACGAGCTGCGCGAAGTGATCCGCGGCTCGGACATGATCTTCATCACAGCGGGCGAGGGCGGCGGTACCGGCACGGGGGCCGCTCCCGTCATCGCCGACATCGCCCGATCGGAGGGCGCCCTGACCATCGGCGTCGTGACGCGCCCGTTCATGTTCGAGGGACGTCGCCGGTCGGTGCAGGCCGACGAGGGGATCAAGAAACTGAAGGAAAAGGTCGACACCCTCATCGTCATTCCCAACGAGCGATTGCTCACGAACGCCAACGAGAAGACCTCGCTCGTCAACGCTTTCAAGATGGCCGATGAGGTCCTGCGCCAGGGCGTGGAGGGCATCACCAAGCTCATCACCGAGCCGGGCCTCATCAACACCGACTTCGCCGACGTCAAGATGATTCTCACGAACGCGGGATCCGCCCTCATGGGCGTGGGCGTGGCCTCGGGGGAGAAGCGCGCGGAGGAGGCGGCTCGTGCCGCCATCTCGAGCCCGATGCTCGAGGCGGCCATCGACGGTGCTCGTGGCATCCTGCTCAACGTCACGGGTTCCTCGAAGATGGGTCTTCTCGAGGTCAATGCCGCCGCCGAGGCCATCCAGCAGGTGGTGCACCCGGATGCCAACATCATCTTCGGCGCGGTCATCAACGAGGAGATGGGCGACGAGATCAAGGTGACGGTCATCGCCGCGGGATTCGAGCGCTGGGATTCGAGTGCCTCCGGCGCCGATTACCGCAGTCCGTCGCGCGGTGCCTCCTCGACGCGGTCGACCGACTCCCGGAGCGAGGGCCGCTCCGATGCATCGGTTCGCGACATCTTCGCCGATGATGATCCACTGTCGGGTGACGACGATTTCGACGTTCCGTCGTTCATGAAGTGACCGATCCCGGCGGCACCGGCAACGGTGTGGACGTCGGTGTGGTGAGCGGGAAGGTCGCGGCCATCCGTTCGGAATTGGCGGCGCTCGGTCGCGAAGGGGTGGCCATCGTCGCCGTGACCAAGTCGCTCGGCCGTGATGCCATGGAAGCTGCCCGGCTGGCCGGATGCGATGCGGTCGGAGAGAACTACGCCCAGGAGCTGGCGGCCAAATTCGCCGAGGGCCCGGCGGGTCTGCCGGTGCACTTCATCGGGCGCATCCAGACCAACAAGATTCGCATGCTCGCCCCGGTGGTCGATCTGTGGCAGTCGGTGGACCGCGAGCGCGTCGTCGATGTCATCGCGCGGGAGTGCCCGAAGGGAACGCGCGTGCTCATACAGGTGAACGCCACCGCGGGAGGTCGAGGCACTGGTGGAGAGGGCGGTCCTTGCCGGTCTGGTCGTCGAGGGTCTGATGGGGGTCGGACCCACGTCGGGCGATTCCGACGCCACCGAGGCGGCGTTTCGTGTGGTGCGCAATCTGTGCGACCGGCTCGCTCTGGGGGTGTGTTCGACGGGCATGTCAGGGGACTGGCACCTGGCACTGGAGTGCGGGTCGACGATGCTGCGCCTCGGCACGGCCCTGTTCGGATCCCGACCCCCAGGACACTGATTCCCTGCGGGTCGGGGCACCGTGGATTATCCTTTGTTCCATGTCGTTCCTGCGCCGTGCCATGGATTACCTGGGTCTCAGTGGCGACGACGCCTACGAGGACTACGACATGTCCACCGAATACGACCGCCCCGTGCGTCCTCCACGAGGAACCCCAATGGGCGGAACCGGTGGATACGGGCGCCAGGTCGACCATCCGGATTCGCGGGCACCCCAGCCGCGCGGCGGTTGGGAACCCGAATATTCCTCGGAAACCTCGCGTCCTGCTCCGCGCCCGATGAGGATGGACGACACGGGCGCCGCGCGCCGGCCCGATGACTCGGGCCTCCAGGTGCGTCCCGTCGGAGCCCCCCGGCAGAGTTCCACGGTGCGCACCATCCCCGGGCCGAGCGAGACCGTCACGGTCCGACCGCGCACCTTCAACCACGCCCAGGAGATCGCCGACAATTTCAAGGCCGGTTATCCCGTCATCATCAACCTCGAGGGAGTCGAGGCCGACGTGAACAGGCGCATCATCGATTTCGCCTCGGGCCTGTGTTACGCGCTCGACGGTTCGATGGAGAAGGTGGGGAGCGGCGTGTTCCTGCTCAAGCCCTCCTCGCACGGTGGGGCCTGATCCAGGTGTCCCTTCTCGCCGACATCATCGGTCTCTACATCTATCTTGTGGTCGGTCGGGCGATTCTGTCGTTCTTTCCCATCCGTTCTGACAGCCCGTTCGCCACCCTCGCCGACCTGCTGCAGCGCGCCACCGAGCCGCTCCTCGCGCCGATCCGCCGCGTGCTGCCACCGCTCGGCGGTCTCGACTTCAGTCCGGTGGTGCTCATCATCGGACTGCAGATCGTGCGCGGGATTCTCGTCGCCTGAGGCGGCGCCTCGTAGCCTTGTCACGTGAAATATCCCCAGGTCGACACGCAGCCGGACTTCCCGGCAATCGAGGAGGCCGTTCTCGCACGCTGGGAACGGGAGAAGACTTTCGAAGCGAGCGTCGCGGCGCGCGCCGCGGGTGAGGGCGGCGACAACGAATTCGTCTTCTATGACGGACCACCCTTCGCCAACGGACTTCCCCACTACGGACACCTCCTCACGGGCTACGTGAAGGATGCGGTGCCGCGATACCAGACGATGCGCGGCCGGCGGGTCGAGCGCCGATTCGGCTGGGACTGCCACGGACTGCCGGCCGAGGTGGAGGCCGAGAAGGAGCTCGGCATCGCGGGGCACCCCGAGATCGCCGCCTTCGGCATCGACAAATTCAACGACGCGTGTCGGACGAGCGTGCTGCGCTACACCGACGAGTGGCGTCGCTACGTCACGCGCCAGGCCCGTTGGGTGGACTTCGATGACGACTACAAGACCCTCGATCTGCCCTATATGGAGAGCGTCATGTGGGCCTTTCGCACCCTGTGGGACAAGGGCCTGATCTACGAGGGTTTCCGCGTGCTCGCCTACTGCTGGCGGTGCGAGACCCCCCTGTCGAACACCGAGACGCGTATGGACGACGTGTATCGCGACCGTCAGGACCCGGCGCTCACGGTGGCGTTTCGACTGGAGACGGGGGAGGACCTCCTTGCGTGGACGACCACCCCATGGACCCTTCCGTCCAATCTGGCGCTCGCGGTGAACCCCGCCGTCGACTACGCAGTGCTCGCCACGTCGGGCGGGCGGCGCGTGATCCTGGCCGAGGCGCGGGTCGGGGCCTACGAGCGCGAGTTCGGCGGGGCCGAACGGATGGCCACGGTGGCCGGTTCCGATCTCGTCGGAAGGGCCTACCAGCCGCTCTTCCCGTTCTTTGCCGGGACCGAGAACGCCTTCCGGGTCCTCGGGGCCGATTTCGTCACCGTCGAGGACGGCACCGGAGTGGTGCACATGGCGCCGGGTTTCGGCGAGGACGACCAGATCGCCTGCACCGCGGCCGGCATCCCGACTCTGTGCCCGATGGATGAACACGGCCGCTTCACCGCCGAGATCGTCCCCTGGGCGGGACGCCATGTATTCGATGCCAACACCGACATCATCCGGGACCTGAAGAGCCGCGGTGACACGGTGGTTCGCCACGAGACCTACGACCACCCCTACCCCCACTGCTGGCGCTGTGCAGAACCACTCGTGTACCGGGCAGTGTCTTCCTGGTTCGTCGAAGTGACGAAGTTCCGCGACCGGATGGTGGAACTGAACACGAGCATCAACTGGGTTCCGGCCCACGTGCGGGACGGCACGTTCGGCAAGTGGTTGGCCAACGCCAGGGACTGGTCCATCAGCCGCAACAGGTTCTGGGGCTCACCCATCCCTGTGTGGAAGAGCGATGATCCGGACCACCCCCGGGTGGACGTCTACGGCTCGATAGCCGACCTGGAGCGCGACTTCGGGGTGTCGGTGACGGACCTCCATCGCCCCGCCGTGGACGACCTCGTGCGCCCCAACCCCGACGACCCCACCGGGCGGTCCATGATGAGGCGCGTTCCCGAGGTGCTCGACTGCTGGTTCGAGAGCGGTTCCATGCCCTTCGCCCAGGTTCACTATCCCTTCGAGAACAGGGAGTGGTTCGAGCAGCACTATCCCGGCGATTTCATCGTCGAATACGCGGCACAGACGCGAGGGTGGTTCTACACGCTGCACGTGCTGGCGACCGCCCTCTTCGATCGTCCCGCGTTCGCCAATTGTGTCGCCCACGGGGTCGTGCTCGGGGACGACGGGGCCAAGATGTCCAAGAGCCTGCGCAACTACCCGGATCCGATGGAGGTCTTCTCCGTGCACGGGTCGGACGCGATGCGTTGGTACCTGCTCTCCTCGCCGATCCTGCGCGGCGGCGATTTCTCGGTGACCGAGCCGGGAATCCGCGAGACCGTGCGTCAGGTCCTCCTTCCGCTGTGGAACTCCTGGTACTTCCTCTCCCTGTACGCCAACGCCGGGGGGGTGCGCGGCACGCGGCGCACCGACTCGGAGCACGTCCTCGACCGGTACATCATCGCCAAGCTGTCCGCGACCACGGCCGAGGTGACCGCGGCCATGGACCGTTTCGATCTCTCGGGCGCGTGCCAGGAGATCCGCACATTCCTCGATGTCCTCACCAACTGGTACATCCGACGCAGTCGAGACCGCTTCTGGCGGGGGGACCGCGATGCCATCGACACATTGCACACCGTGCTGTCGGTGACGGTGTCCATCGCCGCGCCGCTCCTGCCCATGGTGACCGAGGAGATCCATGCCGGTCTCTCGGGTTCGGACACGAGTGTCCACCTCGAGGATTGGCCCGACACCGCCGACCTCCCTCGGGACGAGGAGCTCGTTGCGGCCATGGACATGGTGCGTGAGGTGTGTTCCGCCGCGCTGGGAGTGCGAAAGGCCCATGGGCGCCGGGTGCGCCTGCCACTGGCTTCCCTGACGGTGGCCTCGCCGCGGGCGCAGAGCCTGGCCGACTTCTCCGGCATCATCGCCGACGAAGTGAACGTCAAGAGCGTCCATCTCGGTGACGATCCCTCGACGGCGGCCAGCCAGGAGATCCACGTGACGCCGGCCGTCATCGGCCCGCGCCTGGGTGCGCGCACCCAGGCGGTGATCGCTGCGGTGAAGAGAGGCGAGTGGGAACGCATCGGTGCCGAGGTCCACGTGGCCGGGGAGGTGCTCGGAGAGGGTGACTACACGCTTCGCCTCGTGACGGGGCCGGGTTCCGCGGCACAGGCCCTGTCTGACGGCGAGAGTGTGGTCATGCTCGACGTGACGGTGACCGCGGAGTTGGAGTCCGAGGGAATGGCCCGGGACGTCATCCGGGCCGTGCAGCAGGCCCGGAGGGAGGCCCGACTCGACGTGAGCGATCGCATCCGCCTCGTGCTCGCCGTTGACGACGACGTGCGGGAGCGTCTCGCGCCGCACCTGAGCCTGGTCGGCGGGGAGACGCTGGCCACGAGCATCGAATGGGATGCCACGCTGGCGCGGGACGCATCTGTGGAAGGTGCCTCCGTCGGGGTCGCGGTCTTCCGCGCACCCTGAGGGGGTCGGGGAGCAACCGGGGAATCCCCCCCTAGCCTCTCGGGCGACACGGCGCGCGACGGGCGGGCCGGCAACAAGTGGTGTTCCGCGGTGCGGAACCCTCCAGGAGGACCCCATGGCCGCGAAGAAATCCGCCCCGAAGAAGCCCGCTCCGGCGAAGAAGCCCGCTCCGGCGAAGAAGACGGTCGCGAAGAAGACGGTCGCGAAGAAGACGGTCGCGAAGAAGACGGTCGCGAAAAAGACGGTGTCAAAGAAGGTCGCCCCGAAGAAGCCCGCTCCAGCGAAGAAGACGGTCGCGAAGAAGGCGCCCGTCAAGGCCGCTCCCGTCACGAGGACCGCGCCGGTACGGGCCCCGGGTGTCCAGGCCAAGCCGGCCGCCCCTGCCCGTCACGTCATCGTGAAGGGCCTGATTCAGGACGGCATCGCGTCCACCAAGGATTTCGACCTCAAGTTCCTCTTCGCCCAGAGGGAGGCGCTGCTCACCGAGCGGGTCAAACTCGTCGGTCAGGCGGAGCGCCTCGACAAGGAAGCGAACTCCCTGATCGAGGACGCCGAGATGGGTGACGTCCAGTTCGACGAGGAGGGCGGCCAGGGAGACTCGCTCGTTGTCGAGCGCGACATGGACCTTTTCCTCTCCGCGCAGGCGAAGCAGACCGTCGAGGAAATCGACGCCGCCCTTGCGCGCATGAAGAAGGGCGAGTACGGCTACTCCCTCGTGTCGGGATTGCCGATCCCGAAGGAGCGCCTCCGTGCCCTGCCGTGGGCGACGGAACTGGTCACCGAGCGCGCCGGTGTCTTCTCCCGCTCCTGACAGCCGTTCACCTGGGCCGCTGACGCCGATCGGCGTCGCCCTGCTGGCGGTGATGGTGATCGTCATCGACCAGGCCTCCAAGCATTGGGCCGTCAATTCCCTCGCTGGCGGTCGGATTGTCGACCTTCCGGGTTCGCTTCGTTTCGCCCTCGGCTACAACAGCGGATTCGCCTTCGGCACGGCCGAGGGTCTGGGTCGATGGATCGCCATCGTGGCCATCGTGGTCATCGGGGTGCTCGTCACCTCCGCGCTTCGCGCCTCGGGTCCACTCTCCTCGACGGGTCTGGTTCTCATCGCCGCGGGGGCGGCGGGAAACGTCACGGACCGACTCTTCCGCGGCGAGGGTGGATTGAGCGGAAAGGTCGTCGATTTCATCGACCTGCAATGGTGGCCGGTCTTCAATGTCGCCGACAGCGCGATCACGGTGGGAGCGCTGCTCGTCGTCGTCGCCTCGTTCCGCGAGTCGGGGGAGAAGCCCGGGCCCGCGTCGTGATCGTTCGCGAGACCGTGCCTGCCGCCCTTGCGGGTGAGCGACTCGACCGGATTGTCTCGATCATTGCCGACGTGTCCCGGTCGCAGTCCTCTGCCCTCGTCGCCGGGGGAGGAGCCCTCGTCGACGGCAGCGAGTGTCTGTCGGGCAAGGTTCGACTCGAGGAGGGGCAAGAGGTGAGCGTGGACCTCGCGAGGATCCCGGTGGAGGAACTGCCATCTGCCGAGGAGGGAATCGGGTTCGATGTCGTGTACGAGGACGACCACCTCGCCGTCATCGACAAGCCGGCGGGTCTCGTCGTGCACCCCGCACCCGGCCACCGCTCCGGCACGCTCGTGAACGGCCTGCTGCGGCGATGGCCGGCCATCGCCGCGGTGGGGGAACCCCAGCGTCCGGGCATCGTCCATCGTCTCGACGCGGGCACGACGGGCCTGATGCTGGTGGCCCTCACTCCGGAGGCCCACGGTGCGCTCGTGTCCCTGCTCGCTGCGCACGACGTGGTGCGCGAGTATCTCGCAGTCTCCTGGGGGCACTTCGAATCATCCTCGACGGTGGTGGATGCGCCGATCGGTCGCGACCCGCGTGACCCGTTGCGCATGGCAGTCGTGCGGGACGGCAAGTGGGCCCGCACGCGGCTCGCCGTGGAGCACGAGTGGGCAGACCCCGCCGCGAGTCTCGTGCGGTGCTCGTTGGAGACGGGCCGGACGCACCAGATTCGCGTCCATCTGGCCGCCACGGGTCATCCGGTCGCGGGCGACGCACTGTACGGGGGGTCGCGCGCAGGCCTGTCGCTTCCGCGACCGATGCTCCATGCCGAGCGCCTCAGCCTCGTGCATCCCTTTCTGGACATGGAGATGTCGTGGACCTCTCCGGTGCCCCCGGACATGCTCGCTCTCATCGCCCGGCTGGATGCGTCGACCTCCTGATCGGGACGCGTCCGTGGGGGATCAGTGGTCGTGGTCCTCGAGACTCGGCCAGGCGTTCCGGCCCGCGGCCGCATCGGCGATCGCCTGCAGGGTGTAGGCGCCGAGGTGCTCGCGCATGTGACGCGCCGCGAGGTCCCAGATGGCCAGGAGCACGCATTGACCCTCGTGGTCGCACGAGCCGTCCTGATGGGGTTGACCGAAATCACCGAGGGTGATGGGGCCGTCGACGGCCGAGACGATCTCGGCGAGTTTGATCTCGGTGGCCGGTCGCGCGAGGACATACCCGCCTCCGACGCCGCGCTTCGACCGCACGAGGCCGGCACCCTTCAAGGAGAGAAGAATCTGCTCCAGATAGGGCTGGGGAAGCCCGGTGCGCTCCGCAATGTCGCGCACGGAGGTCGGGCCGATGTGCTCGCCGTGGAGGGCGAGCGAGAGGAGGGCCCTGCAGGCATAGTCACCCCGAGTGGAGACGCGCACGCACCCATCGTAGGTGGTGGACTGGAGCAGTGAACGCCCCCTCACCGCTGATTCCGCGCTACGGCGACGGGTGCCTCTCCGACGTCGTCGCCGCCCTGTGCACCCCGTCAGGTGGAGCGCCGGACTGGGTTCCGGGACCGGCCCGCGGCGCCGAGCGGCTCGTACTGCTCGTCCTCGACGGTCTCGGGTGGAACCAGATGATCGCTCATCGGCACCTTCTGCCGGTGCTGTCCGGATTTTCCGGCGGTGCCGTGATGTCCGTGGTTCCCTCCACGACCGCCACCGCGCTCACCTCCCTCACCACGGGCCTCGACCCCGCTTCCCACGGACTCGTGGGGTGGCGCATGCTCCTGGGCGATGCGGTGATGAACGTTCTGCGATGGGTGGACGATGACGGCGCGGACCTGCGGCGACGTCATGAGCCGCGACTCGTCCAGTCGTGTCCACCCTTCCTCGGGATGCGGGTCCCTGTGCTGTCACGTGCCGAACTCGAGGGAACGGGTTTCACGGGCGCCCATCTGGCCGGGACGATTCCGCGTGGGTGGCGCCTCTCGAGCAGTCTCCCGATGGGGATCCGCTCGGCGGTGGAGGACGGCCACACCTTCGTGTACGCCTACTACGACGGAATCGACAGGATCGCCCACGAGCGGGGCTTCGGGCCGTACTACGAGAGCGAGTTGCGGCACGTGGATCGTCTGGTGGGAGACATCCTCGAGGCCCTCCCGCCCGACGTCGTCCTCGTCGTGACGGCCGACCACGGTCAGGTCCATGTGGGTGACGCCGTGATCCGCCTCGGGGAGCCGGTCACACCGCTCGTGCGCCGCCGCTCCGGTGAAGGACGATTCCGCTGGCTGCACGCCGTGAGGGGCCGGGAGAGGGCGCTCCTCGAGGCCTGTCAGGCGCATGCGGACGAGGCCTGGGTGGTGACGCGCGAGCAGGTGGTGGACGAGGGCTGGATGGGGCCGCACATGTCCGACGAGGTGCAGCGCCGACTGGGTGACGTGGCCCTCGTGGCCCGGGCCCCGGTCTCCTTCGACGATCCGGCGGAGGCCGGTGGCCATCCGCTCGTGTGCCGCCACGGCTCTCTGACCGCCGACGAGATGCTCATTCCTCTCGT
>JAULXU010000088.1:0-5579 GCA_032118285.1 Ilumatobacteraceae bacterium | reverse complement strand
GGTGGTCTCTTCCTGGGTCCACATCGACCGAACGATCTCCACGGTCTCGGCGAGCATGCCGATGCGCACCTTCGGGGCCGGGAACTCGTATCCGTAACCCTTGTATTCGTTCTCGTACCAGCCCGCTCCGATGCCCCAGTCGAGCCTGCCGCCCGAGATGACGTCGAGGGTGGAGGTGATCTTGGCGAGAAGACCAGGGCTGCGGTAGCTGTTGCAGCCCACCATCTGGCCGAGCCGGATGCGAGAGGTGCGCTGGCTTATCGCCGCCATCGTCGTCCAGCACTCGAAGACCGCCTCGTGGGAGGGACGGGGAACGTTGTGGAAGTGGTCGTACACCCAGATCGAGTCGTACCCCAGATCCTCGGCCAGCACCGCGATGTCCACGGCCTTCTGCCACTTGTCCTGCGGGTCCGGAATGGATGCCAGTTCCATTTTCCATCCCTGGGGAATGAAGGCTCCGAAGATGGGCGTGTGGTTGCTGTTCGACATGGCGACCCCCTTTCGTGCGAGGTTAGCGTCGGGCCATGGAGCAGTACCCGCCCGCAGTCCTCGGCATGGCCGAGATCCACGAGGCCATCGCCGCCTCACGACCCCACGAGGAGTGCCTCGTCTTCAGGGATCGCCGCATCACCTGGTCCCAGATGACGGAGCGGACACGTCGACTGGCCAATTTCCTCGCCTCGAGAGGACTCGGTGTGCGCACCGAGCGCGACCGAATCCAGGGCTGGGAATCGGGTCAGGACCACCTCGCCATCTATCTCCACAACGGCAACGAGTACCTCGAGTCGATGCTCGGAGCATGGAAGGCACGGGTTGCCCCGCTGAACGTCAACTATCGCTACGTCGCCGAAGAGCTCGAATACCTTCTCCGCGACTCGAACGCCGCCGCTGTCGTCGTGCATTCACGATTCGCCCCCGTGCTCGCCGAGGTGCGTGGCGCCCTGCCGAACCTCCGGGTCGTCATCCAGGTGCCCGACTCCTCCGACGAGCCCCTCCTCGACGGTGCGGTCTGGTACGAGGACGCCCTCGCGCAGTCCTCGGCCGACAAGCCGGCCGCGGGCTACAGCGGTGACGACCTCTACATCCTCTACACGGGCGGCACCACCGGAATGCCAAAGGGCGTGCTGTGGCGCAACGCCGACGCCGTCGTGGAGTGTTTCGGCGGGTCGAAGACGGCCACGACCGTCGAGGGGTTCGTCGCCGAGGCGTCGGCTCCGCTTCGCACCCTCATCGGGCCGCCGTTCATGCACGGCGCGGGTCACTGGATCGCCCTGCGCACCTGGCTCACCGGGGGCACCGTGTTCTGCCAGTCCGTGCCGGAGCGTCTCGATTCCGACGACATCTGGGACATCGTGGAGCGGGAGAAGGTCACGTTCCTTCTCATCGTCGGCGACGCTTTCGCCGCGCCGTTGCTGGAGGGCCTCGAGAAGGGTGGGCGCGATCTCTCGCATCTCGTCAGTGTGCTGTCGGGCGGTGCCCCGCTGTCGGCCGGTCGCAAGAAGGAGTTCCTCCGTCAACTCCCGCACCTGTTGTTGGTCGATGGACTCGGTTCCTCCGAAGCCGGCGGCCAGCTCTCCCAGATATCGGCCGGCTCGGAGGCCACGACCGGCACGTTCCCGCTCGCGCCGCAGAACCACGTGCTCTCCGAGGATCTGACACGGGTGCTGGAACCCGGACACGAGGACCTGGGATGGCTGGCCAAGAGCGGACGACTCGCACTCGGTTATCTCGGCGACGAGGCCAAGACCGCGCGCACCTATCCCGTGGTCGACGGGGTCCGGTACGTGGTTCCCGGCGACAGGGCGCGCCTCACGTCAGACCTCATGATCGAGTTGCACGGACGTGATTCGGTGACGATCACCTCGGGAGGCGAGAAGATCTTCGCCGAGGAGGTCGAGGCCGCCGTGAAGGCCCACCCCGACGTCTACGACTGCGTGGTGGCGGGGCGACCGAGCGACCGATGGGGTTCGGAGGTCGTGGCCGTGGTCCGACTGCGCGGCGGCGCCGTTCCGGACGAGGCGGCACTGCTCGCCGAGGCGGAGAAGCACGTGGCCCGCTACAAGCTGCCCAAGGCCTTCGTGTTCGTTCCCGAGATCGTGCGCTCACCCGCCGGCAAGGCCGATTACCGCTGGGCCAAGCAGGTCGCCGCGGCGGGCTGATCCCTCACGGTCCGGGGCGTCAGAGCGGGAGGCTCCCCGTGGCACGCGCGGTCGAGCCGGTGTCGGTCCATGACTTGATGGCGGACTCGGCGATGCGCATCTGGTGGATCTCGTCGGCGCCGTCGGCGAAGCGCGCCCAGCGGGCGTGTTGGAGCATGTTCGCCAGTGGGGTGTCCGTCGAATAGCCGAGCGCACCGTGCACCTGTATCGCCCTGTCGATGATGCGGTTCAGGCTGTTGGCCACGAAGTGCTGGGCCATGGACACCTCGGTGCGGAAGTCGTCCCCTCGGTCGATGCGGTAGGCGGCGTGGAGGACCATGAGCTTGCACTGATAGAGCTCCATGGTGGAATCGGCGATCATCCACTGCACGCCCTGCTTCTCGGCCAGATAGGAGCCGTGCGAATAGCGCTTCAGGGAGCGGTCCACCATCATGTCGAGCGCGGTCTCGGCCTGGGCGATCCAGCGCATGCAGTGGGCGAGGCGGGCGGGTCCGAGCCGGTACTGACCGAGGCGATGACCGTTGCCCCGGCCACCCAGCACCTGGGAGTCGTGCACGCGGAGATCCTCGATGACGATCTCGGAGTGGCCGGTCGCGCCGTGCATCGTTTCGACCTCGCGCACGTCGTTCCAGCCCTGGCTCGGCAGGTCGATGATGAACGCGGTGTTCGCACCGCGCGATCCCGCGGGGACGTCCATCTCCGTGCGGGCGATGAGGATGGCGAACTTGGCCCGCCGGGCACCGGAGATGAACCACTTGTGGCCGTTGATGATCCACTCGTCTCCGTCCTTCACCGCGTGGGTGCGGATGAGGGTGGGATCGGAGCCCGCGACCTCCGGCTCGGTCATCGCGAAGCACGACGACGAGACTCCGTTGCACAACGGGGCGAGGTACTTCTGCTTCTGCTCCTCGGTCGCCCAGTGCAGCAGCGTGTGCATGTTCCCCTCGTCGGGGGCCTGGCAGTTGAAGACCCACGGGCCCACCCGGGTCCTCGCGGCCTCCGCCTGCACCATGGCGAGGGCAACGTGTCCGAGGCCCATGCCACCCCACTCCGCCGGCATGTGGGGCAGCCACAGGCCGGACTTCACGGCCTCCTTGCGCAGACGGATGAGTTCCCCCACGTACTTCTGGTGGGCCTCGGGGGTCATCTCCTCGCGGTGCCCGAACGGCTCGATGGCCGGCCGGATCACCTCGTCCACGAACGTGCGCACACGGTTCCGGATCTCCTCGTGTTCGGGTGCGAGTGTGAAATCGATCATGGCGTCCCCTCCGTCACGTCCGCGGCTCCGCGGTGTCGCCATTCTGGCCCGCGACGACGGAGCCGGGCGAGTTCACGGCATGCCCCATAGCCTTGGGCCCGTGAGCGACCGGACCTCCCCCGAATGGGACCGGGACAACCTTCCCGAGGGCGAGGAGAAGTCCGCCATGGTGCGCTCGATGTTCGACGCCATCGCCCCCCGCTACGACCTGGTCAACCGTGTCATGACCTTCCGACTCGACGTGCGATGGCGTCGTCGGGCCGTGCGCGACCTCGCCCTCGCGCCCGGCTCACTCGTTCTCGACCTGGCCGCCGGGACCGGGGACCTGTGCATCGACCTGCGTCGTGCCGGCCTGGTGCCGGTGTCGATGGATCTCTCGTTCGGGATGCTCTCGGCCGACCGCAGCGGCGCACCCCGGGCCCAGGCCGACATCCTCCGCCTTCCCGTTCCCGATGCGTCCGTTGACGGCATCATCTGCGGGTTCGCGCTGCGCAATCTCACCGACCTCGAGTCGTTCTTCCGCGAGTGCTCCCGGGCGATCCGACCCGGGGGCAGGATCGCGCTTCTCGACGTGGGTGTTCCCCACAACCGTCTCGTGCGCTTCGGCAACGCCATCTGGTTCGGTCGGGTCGTGCCCCGCATCGGTGCCCTCCTGAGCGACGGTGCCGCCTACCGCTATCTCCCGCGCAGCGTCGCCTACCTGCCGGACAGGGACCGCCTGCGCACCATGCTGGTCGCGGCCGGTTTCCCCGACGCGGTGCACGTGCAGTTGTCGGGAGGCCTCACGCAACTCATGACCGGGACCCGCGGGGAGGCGTGACCGTGCACGCCAGGACGGTCGTGCTCGACCGCGCGTGCGATCTCAACCACGTGTGCCGCGGTGACGGCGTGTTGTTCGTTCGCGACGGGGTGGGTCTGGCCGGTCGCGGCACGGCCGCGCGCTCCGACAGGGGCGGAGCACTGTCGCTTCTCGCCGGCGTGGTGCGCGACCCCCGTTCCGAGGGGGACGACCGACCCGGAGCAGGGCCCGTTCTCGTCGGACTCGTTCCCTTCCTTCCCGATGGGCCGCACGAGTTCGTGCTGCCCCGCCTCGTCATCGCCAAGCACCCCGACGGCTCGGCGACCGCCACCCTCGTCGCGGACGCCCCGGAGGACCTCTCCGACGCGGCGATGACGGAGGCGATCGACGAGGCCGTGACGGCGGGACCGCCACGACCCGCGACCAACTCGTACCGGGTCCTGCAGCGCACCGCGACCTCCCGTTATCTCGACGCCGTCGTGGCCGCCCGCGACGCGGTCCGGTCGGGCCAGATCTCGAAGGCGGTCATCGCCCGCGACATCGAGGTGTTCGCCGACGATCCCATCGACGTCCATGCCGTGCTGCTGAGACTGCGCGCATCCTTCGGCTCGAGCTACCGGTACTGCGTCGGGAACATGATCGGCGCCTCGCCCGAGCTCCTGGTGGCGGTCGAGGGTCGCAACGTGCACTCGCACCCCCTCGCCGGAACCGCGCCGCGCACCGGCGACCCGGTGACCGATGAACGACTCGCCGCCGACCTGGTCGCCAGCACGAAGAACCAGGTGGAACACCGCGTCGTCATCGACATGGTGCGCGACACCCTCCTGCCGTACTGCTCCTACCTCGACTGGGAGGCCGAACCCTCCGTCCTCGCGGTGGCGAACGTGCAACACCTCGGGACCGAGATCCGAGGCGCACTCGCCGAGCCCGTCCCGCCGGTGCTCGACCTCGTCGCCGACCTCTGCCCCACCCCCGCACTCGGCGGGCATCCCGGCGCCGCGGCCATCGAATTGATCGGCCGCCTCGAGGCCTCTCCCCGCGGCCATTACGGCGGAGCCGTGGGGTGGCTCGACGGCCGAGGCAACGGCACCTTCGCCGTCACCATCCGCTGTGCCGAACTCTCCCCCGACCGGCGCAGTGCCCGCCTGTTCGCCGGTGGCGGCATCGTCGCCGAGAGCGACCCCCACGCCGAACTGGCCGAGACACAGGCCAAGTTCCAGGCCATGCTCTCGGCCATCGTGCGACCCTGACCGGGTCGGACCGTATCAATGCGGCGGAATCGCCGCGGCGACGGCGGCGTTGAGGGCGTCGTGCTCGGCCGTGTTGCCGGCCCGGTCCGTGCGCACCTCGACAAGTCGCAATC
>JAULXU010000087.1:0-2401 GCA_032118285.1 Ilumatobacteraceae bacterium | reverse complement strand
AGCGCCTCGACGCTGTCGGGATCCACCTTGAGGACGTCGGCGTAGATCTCGATCGCCCTCGCGGGGTCGGTGAAGTTGAGCGATCGAGCCATGGCGAGCATGCCGGCGATCGACGTGTCGATGCCGCCCGACGACGTGCCCCCGGGCAGGCGCTGGCCCGAGTTGACCGCGACGAAGATGCCCGAACCGGCGGCGAGTGCCGCCACCGACACGACGGTGACGATGCGGCGACCGAGACGGCGGGGGCGGGCAGCGCGTCCGGCTCGGCGCTCCTCGCCGGCCAGCTCGCGCGTCACCGCGGCGAGGCGCGCCACGTATCCGTCCCGCAACTCGGCGTGGTCCTCCGCCGAGATGTCGCCGGCGGCGAGTTCGCGGTCGAGGTCGCGCAGAGAGCCGAGGAGGAACCACTGCTGCTCCCGGAGATCGTCGACGGACACCGCGCTCCCCTAGACCGGCTCGTCGTTGTCGGGGTCGTCGGCGGCGAGCAGACGGGCCACGAGCGCCTCGTCCTCGCGGGTCGGACGACCGTCGTCGCGGTCACCCCACCTGCGGAAGGCGGACCACAGTCCCGCCACCGACGCGACGAAGACCGCCACGGGAAGGATCCACACGAGCGAGTCGAAACCCGTCGCACGCGGCACGAGCAGCACCTGGGCCCGGTACGCCTCGGCGATCGAGGCCACGATCTCGTCGTCCCCGAGACGTCCGGCCGCCACCTCGCGGGCGATCTGGTTGCGGATGGCCTCGGCCGCCGAGGCCCGCGACACGTAGACGCTCTCGCCGTCGCAGGTCGGACAGGCGATGCGACGCGAAATGGAGTCGATCCTCTCGCCCTGGGTGAGCGGTCCGGTGTCGCGCACGGCGCCGAAGGCCAGCAACGACGCGGCGACGACGGCCATGACCGCCCAGGCGGCGCGACGGCGGAGGTTCACGGCGCACCACCAGACGCGCGCGCCTCGGCGATGCGCTCCGCGAGAAAGTCGGCGGTCACCGCGCCGAGGATGCGCAGTCGGACGAAGCCGTTGGCGTCCACCACCCAGGTCTCGGGCACCTTGGCCACGCCGAAGGACACCGCGATGGTTCCGTCGTCGTCGCGGACGAGCGGCCAGGTCCCCCCGTTGGAGGCGAAGAAGTCCCGCACCGCGGCGTCGGAGTCGTCGTTGATGACCGTGTAGAACTCGACGGGTTCCGCGGCGCCGCGCTGGTCCTCGACGAACCGGACGATCTCGGGATGCTCCTGGATGCAGGGCACGCACGTCGAGTTGAAGAAGTTGAGCACCACCCACGACCCCTTGCGCCGTGCGAGGTCGAAGGTTCCGCCATCCAGGGTGGTGGAGCGCACCTCGGGAGCCGGACGTCCGAGCAGATGCGAGGAGGCCGATTCATCGTCGCCGGGTCGCGCCACGACGAGCACCGCGAAGAGGCCGGCGAGGACGATTCCCACGGCCGCCGCCACCCACCGGGCGGAGCCGCGCGGCGCGGCCTCCGGGGGCGCGATGCCGGTGTCGCTCACGACGTCACCTCCGACACGGGTGCAGACACGGGGTCGGTCGGTCGGCGTCGACCACCGGGAAAGAGCGCCAACAGCGTCCCCACACCCATGAGACCGCCGCCTATCCACATCCACATGATCATCGGCTTGAGGAACACCTTGATGCGGGCCGTCTCCGAGGACGGCTTCACGGGCGGCTCGAGGGTGAGATAGATGTCCTTCGCCGGCGACGTGCGCACCGACGGCGTACCGATGTTCATCCCCATCGCCTTGTACTTGGTGATCGCCGGGGCGTAGGTGCGCTCGCCGTCGATGCGCACCACCGCGCTCACCGTCGTGCGGCGGTCGTCGTCCACCTCCTCGAAGCCCACCAACTCGAACGTGTGACCGGCCCAGCGCGCCGGCACACCGACCGCGAGGTCGAGTTCCTGGCTGCGGGTGAAGGAGTTGGAGGCCGCGAGCGCCACCGCGATGGCGATGACCCCGAGGTGCACCACCATTCCTCCGTTGGCGCGTCCCACGAATCCGCGCCAACCCTGGCGGCGGGTGGCCAGGACCAGCTGGCGCAGGGCCGCTCCGGCGGCGAAACCCCCGAGCCCGAACGTGAGCAGCGGCTCCACACCCGTGGCGCCGAGCGCAACGCTGAGACCGAGCGCGCCCGTCCCCGCCCATGCCGGCCACAGGAGTCGCCGGGAGAGCAGTTCGGCCGAGGCCTTGCGCCACGGCAGGACGGGCGCGATGCACATGAGGAACAGCAGCGTGATGCCGAGCGGCGAGGCGAGCCGGTCGAAGAACGGCTCGCCCACCACCAACTGGCGGTTCTGGAGGGCCTCCACGACCAGGGGGAACACCGTGCCGAGGAGCACCACGAAGGCGAACACAGCGAAGAGCACGTTGTTGGCCAGGAAC
>JAULXU010000086.1:0-2489 GCA_032118285.1 Ilumatobacteraceae bacterium | reverse complement strand
GCACCGAGTCGTCGGCACACGTTCTCGGCGAACTGCTCGGCACGACGGTCGATGGCCAACTGCCCCGTGCGCAGCCGCTCGCGCAGCGCCGGAATCTCCGACGCCGCCGACAGCGCGCGCAGGCGCAGCCAGCGGATCTCCCTGTTCGCCGCGGAAGCTTGAACGGCGAGGGCATCGGACAGGTGCTCGACCGTCAGGTCCGGGGTGGAGGCCATGAATTGCTCGACCTGGGAGATGAAACCATTCACCCGCTGTTCGAGCATCGTCCCGAGCGTCTCCACGAGCAGTCCGTCGCGATCGGTGAAGTACTTGTAGATGAGGGGGACCGACACCCCGGCACCCGAGGCCACGTCCTGGACCCGCAGGCCGAGGGGTCCCTTGCGGGTGATCTCCTGTGCCGCGGCCTCGACGATGCGCTCCCGGGAGGTACTCATGTTCAAGCCTCGATTCCCGGGACGACCCCCGTTGCACGTCAGGACTTTACTTGACGCGCGAGAGCGCTCTTCCTTCTTTCCACGCGGTCGAGGGCGCCGGCCAGGTCCATGGAGACCACCTCGTCGACAGCGACCGACGCCCGGACCCCCAGGTGCTCCACCCATGGTCCGAAGCGTCCGACCTTGAGGACAACCGGCTCGCCGTCGTGCTCGCCGAGATTCCGGCCTTCCCGGGGCACGTCCACGAGTGCCACCGCCCGGTCGAGGTCGAAAGCGGCGAAGTCGATTCGGTCGCTGACGGGAACGTTCCGATCCCCGCACTTGAGATATGGCGCACCGGACCCACTCTTGGCGCCCTTCACCCGGCGGGCGAAGGTCTTGCCGGCCCGCAGGATGATGGACTCGCCCGTGACCGGGTGCGTGCCGAGCACCGCCACGGGACGGGTGGCCGGATCGTGTTCCGCTCGCACCCTGGCGATGGCCGGCTCCAGCGCGGGCCAGTCCCCGTCCCCCTCGAGAAGAAACCCGGAGAGAAGGTGCTCGAGGGTCTCCCCGCCCGTCGCCACGTTCTCGAGCCGATCCTCCATGCGGGAGGTCACGCCGAAGTCGACATATTCGGGGAAACACAATGCGAGGAAGCCGTGCACCGCCACGCCGGTGATCGTGGGCAACAGGGCACGGTCGCCCCGGCGCGACCACACGTACTCGCGGCGCAGGGCCTCCATCGTGGAGGCGTACGTGGAGGGGCGGCCGATGCCGTGCTCCTCGAGCGCCGTGATGAGTGTCGACTCGGTGTATCGCGCCGGTGGGCGCGTGGTGTGCTCGCGCACCTCGCTCGATGCGACGGCGACCGAGTCGCCCTCGGACACCGTGGCGAGCGGTGTCGGCACGTCGTCATCGGGATGGGAGAACACGAGACGGTGACCCGGCACCTCGATGGTGGTGCCGGCCGCCCGGAAGCGGGCGGTGGAACCCTCGACCGTGGCGACGAACACGACGCTCGTGGTGGTGCCGGTGGCATCGACCATCTGGGACGCGATGGTGCGGCGCCAGATCATCTCATACACCGCGGCATGTGCCGGGGTGATACCGCGGATGGACCTAACCGACATCCTCGTGGGACGGATGGCCTCGTGTGCCTGCTGGGCACCCTTCTTGGCGAACCACAGATTCGGCTTCGCGGGCACCGCGTCCGCACCGAACATCTCCACCGCCACGGCTCGCGCCGCCGCCGTCGCCTCCCGGGACAGGGCCGGATTGTCGGTGCGTGGATAGGTGACGTGGCCCTTCTCGTAGAGCTGGTTGACGAGGGCCTGGGCCCGGGACGACCCCACACGCAGACGATTGACGACGTCGGACAGCAGGTCGCTCGTCACGTAGGGACGCCGTGGGCGGCGGGTGTACTTCTCCCGCTTCACTGATTCGACGGTGAGGTCCGCGCCGTCGAGGGCGGACACGAGAGCCGCGGCGGCGGCGGGCTCGAGTCGTCGGGCGTCACCGGTGAGGATGCCGGCGTCGTCGAAATCCTTCGACGCGGCCACGGCGGCACCATCGAGGGAGACGAGCGTGGCCACCACCTCCGGCTCGAGGGCGAGGGTTGCCTCGACCCCGCAGAACACGGCGGGGACGAAGGCCCGGCGTTCCCATTCCCTGTCGACGACGAGACGCAGGGCGGGGTTCTGCACCCGTCCGGCACTGAGCCCTCCCCGCACCTTCTCCCACAGCACGGGCGACATGCGAAAGCCCCACAGGTGGTCGAGGATGCGGCGGCTGCGGGCGGCGTCGACGAGTCGGGCATCGATGGAACGGCGCTTCTCCAGGGCGGCCAGCACCTCGCGCTCCGTGATCGATCCGAAGACAATTCGGGAGACCGGCACCGCGGGCTGCAGGAACTCGACGAGGAGGTGGGCGATCATCTCCCCCTCCCGATCGTCGTCGGTGGCCAGGATGAGCTCGCTCGCTCCCACGAGATCCACGGAGAGGCCGCGGACGACCTCGGCGCCCTTCTTCGTGAGTTGGTAGGGCGCGTCGAAGCCGGCGGCCACGTCGACCGCA
>JAULXU010000085.1:0-2547 GCA_032118285.1 Ilumatobacteraceae bacterium | reverse complement strand
GCCTCCTCGCCGTAGAGATCGCCCTCGAAATCGAGCAGATGCACCTCGAGGAGCGAGACGTCGGCATCAGCGTAGAACGTGGGGCGTCGCCCGAGGTTGAGGGCGCATGCATGTTCGGTGCCGTCGGGGCGCACGTGAAGGCCGGCGTAGACGCCGTCTGCCGGCATGCAGGTACCGAGGGGCACCTCGACGTTGGCGGTCGGGAATCCGATGGTACGGCCGCGCTGGTCACCCCTTCCCACCCGTCCCCGCACCTCGTACCAGCGCCCGAGCATCCGGTTGGCGGTGTCGATCTCGCCGCCGGCGAGGGCGCGGCGGATGGCCGTGGAACTCACGGGCTCGTCCACTCCGTCCGCACGGGGCACGAGAGCCAGTGGCTCGCAGGTGAAGTCGTGACGACCGCCCACCTCGTGCAGCAGGGCGACGCTTCCCGCACGCCCGTGCCCGAAGCGGAAGTCCTCCCCGACGTGCACGACCTTCGCGGAGAGTCCCCGCACGAGCACGCGTTCGACGAAGTCCCCCGCCGCCTCGGCGGCCTGGCGCTCGTCGAAGCGCACCACGACCACCGCGTCGACCCCGGTCGACTCGAGGAGGGCGATCTTCTGGTCGAGCGAGGTGAGCATGCGCGGAGCCGCCTCGGGGCGCACCACGCTGGCCGGATGACGGTCGAAGGTGACCACGACGCTGCGACACCCCTCGCGCGTGGCACGACCGCGCACCTCCCCGATGACCGCGCGGTGTCCGACGTGCACACCGTCGTACGCGCCGATGGTGACCACGGTGCGTTCACCCGGGAACGGCGGGACGGAGACGTCCTCGATGACCTGCACGTCGGCCGACGCTACCTGCCGCCGAAGACGACGGTCGGCTTGGCCATGCCGTCCTGCCATGCCTCGAACACCGCGACGATCACGCCGTCGGGCGCGATCGCGACCCAGGGACCCGCTCCCTCCCACGCGGGTCGCGGCCTTCCGTAGAGCACGTCCTCGACTCCGGCCTCGTCGAGCTGCACCATCGCCATGCCCCGTGTCGCCTCGACCATCGACAGGAGCACCGGTGCATCGGGCGGACCGGCGTCGCGCACGTCGAACGGCCCGATTTCGAGGCGACGCAGTGCGCGGATGTGCGCCCCGCCTCCGAGTGCGCTGCCGAGGTCGGCACCGAGCACGCGCACGTATGTGCCCGCGCCACAGGTGACGTCGGCGGCCAGCACGAGTGGATCAGCGGTCGGCGAGACGGCGAATGCGTGCACCTCGACGGGGCGTGCGGCGCGCTCGACCTCGATGCCTTCCCGGGCCAGTTCGTGGAGGCGCCTCCCCTCGTGGTGCAGGGCGGAGACCATCGGGGGCACCTGGGAGATCGTGCCGACGAGTCTCTCGGACACGAGGGAACGCACCGTGTCGATGTCGGGCGGGGACATCGGATACTGGGCGACGACGGTCCCCGAGTCGTCGAGGGTGTCGGTCTCGGACCCGAGCACGATCTCGCACGTGTATCGCTTCGTGTGGTGCTCCATGAAGCGGAACAGCCGGGTGGCGTTCCCCACGCCGCACACGAGGAGGCCGGTGGCGTCGGGGTCGAGGGTGCCGGTGTGGCCGATGCGTCTCTCCCCGAGGCCGCGTCGCAGGATCTGGACGGCGTCGTGGCTCGTCATGCCCGCGGGCTTGTCCACGAGCACCAGTCCGTGGATGCTCGGGGGGCGGCGCCTCCCCACGGTCAGTCCCGGGGGGCGGCGGGGGCGTCGTCGTCCCCGCCGATGGGCGAGGCATCCGCGCGGCGTCGCAGCAATTCCTCGATGCGGGCGGCACTGCGGATGACTTCGTCGGGGGCGAAGGAGAGGATCGGCGTCTTGCGGGCGTGCATCTGGCGGTTGATGGAGGCCTGCATGCGCGCCCTGTGCTCCCCGAGCGCGGCGACGACTCCCGCGTCACCCTCCTCGCCGAACATCGAATCGAAATACACGATGGCCCGGTTCATCTCGGGGTCGACGTCGATGCTCGTGACGGTCACCAGCTCGAGACGCTCGTCGTCGATGCGGGTGAGTTCGTCGGCGATGATCTCCCGCAGCACCTCGGACAATCGAGCGGTGCGCGGATAGCCGTGGGACGACCCGCCCTTGGGCTGGCGCCGGCCACCGGAGCGTGGGCGTTGCTTCGACACAGATTTAGGATGGTACAACCATGAGCGACGCCTCCTCTTCCCGCGTGCCGGCGCATCGCTACACCGCCGCGCTCGCCGCCGGCATCGAGGCACGGTGGCAGGAGCGCTGGGAGGCCGACGGCACCTTCGACGCCCCCAATCCCGCCGGTCCCCTGGCCGATCCCGGTCGTCTCGCGGGTCGCGAGAAGCTCTTCGTGCTCGACATGTTCCCCTACCCGTCGGGAGCGGGACTGCACGTGGGGCACCCGCTCGGCTACATCGGCACCGATGTGTGGGCCCGCTACAAGCGCATGAAGGGCTTCAACGTGCTCCATGCGCTCGGGTACGACAGCTTCGGTCTTCCCGCCGAGCAGCACGCGATCACCACCGGCGTCCATCCGCGCGTGA
>JAULXU010000084.1:0-7350 GCA_032118285.1 Ilumatobacteraceae bacterium | reverse complement strand
GGTCACGCGGGGGCATCCTCCTGGATGGGCACCGCGACGACGACGTCGCCGGCCTTGGCGAACCTCAGGGTGACCGAGATCGTCCCGCCCGAGGCGAGCGGTTGTGCGAGGCCGATGAGCATCACGTGGTAGCCACCGGGTTTGAAGGTGATCGTTTCGCCGGCCTTCACCGGGATCGACTCGACCTCCTGCATCGTCATGTTGCCGCCCGACATGACCATCTCGTGGATCTGGGCATCCATGGCCACCGCCGTGTCGACGGAGGCCCCGATGAGTTCGTCATCGAGGGAGGTCTCGATGTTCATGTAGGCGGCGCCCACTCGGGCTCCCTCGGCGCTGGTGCGTGCCCACTGTTTGGTGACGGTGACCTCGTGGTCGGTCGATCCGTCCGATGCGCCGCAGGCCCCGACGAGCGATGCGGCAATCAACGCGACGGCCGCGACGACGGCTCTCCGGGTGATGGTTCTCATGTCGGTGTTCCCTTTCGGTCGAGGAGGATGCGGATGTCGTGGGCGATGGACTCTGCGTCGAGGCCGAACGGCCATCCGAGAACGAAGTTGCCCTCGTCGTCCACCACATAGATGGTGCCGCCGTGACCCACCTCGATGCTCCCGTCGGGCTTCTTGATCACCGAGGACGTGGCACCGAACGGGGCCTCGGCGGCGCGCAGTTCGGCCTCGTCGGCGGGGATGAGCGCATGGAAGCGTTCGAGAAAGGACCCGAGATAGCGCGGCAATGTCTCGGCGGTGTCGCGATCGGGATCCACCGTGATCATGGCCACGTCGACACGGGCGGCGAGGTCGTCGTCCACCTTGCGAAGTGCGTTTTTGATGGCGGCGAGCGTGGCCGGGCACACGTCGGGGCAATTCGTGAAGCCGAAAAAGACGATGAGGATCCCGCCGGCGCTGGCCTCGAGTCGGAACGGTGCCGATGCGCCGGCCTCGGTGACGGTCACATCGGCGGTTCGCGTGACGGAGGGTGGCTCGTAGCCGAGGAGCACACCATCGTCACCGTTGCCTCCGCACGCGGCAATCAGGGCGGTGAGAACCACCGCCAACGTCGGCCTTTTGAGCAGCGATGTCATGCCCACAGGTATGACCGTACTCCCGCCCTGGTTTCCGGCGTCTTTCTGGGGTTCTGTGACATTCACCGCAGCCGATCGGTGGCATGCTGAGGATATGGAACAGCGCCGCCACCAGAAGCAGATCCTCGCCGACTTGGTCGACGCGGGTCGTATCACCCCGAAGGAGGCCGACGACATCGCACGTGCCCCCGAGTGGTCGCTCGGCATCCGTGAACTCGTTTCGTACCTCGCGGCCATCATCATCGGCGCCGGCGTGCTGCGCATCGTCGCGGTTCTCGTGGAGGACGCATCGACCACGGCCATCGCCGCCGCGCTCTACATCATCGCGGCCGTCCTGGCCGCGGGGTCGTGGAAGCTCTCGTCCGGGTCGGCGGTGCGTCAGCGTCTCGCCGAGGTGCTGGAGTTGGCCGCGGTGCTGGCCGCCGTGGTGGCCTCCGGCCTGTTGCTGGCCGACACCGACGTTGACGAGCAGGGACTCGTGGCGGCGCTCTCCGGCGCGGTCCTTCTCTGGGGCGCGTGGCGGGCGCCACGCTCGCGGTTCGTCGGCAGCCTGCTCGCCACCGGCGCCATGCCCACCTTCGTCACCTCTCTCATCGGGGTCATCCGTGAGGACAGCCCGAACACCGGCGGCATCGCCATGCTCGTGGGCGGTGCGGGACTCCTCGCCCTCGGATCGCTGCGCGGGGTGGGTATCTCGTTCGTGCCGCGCGCGTTCGGTTCGCTCTATGTCGTCATCGGGGCGATGATGATCGGCGGGGTCAACCAGGGTGCGTGGTGGCTCGTCACGCTCGCCATCGGCGTCGCCATGTTCGCCCTCGGGTCGCTCTGGTTGGCGCCCGAGATGCTGCTCGCCGGCGCGATACTCGTCGTCGGACCGGTGGTGGCCCTGTCGCTGTACTGGATCGGCAACGAGGTTCTTCAGGGAGTCGTCATCATCGCCGTCGGTGTCGGCATGCTCGCGGTGCTCGGTGTGCAGATGCGCCGCGCCGTCGCCAAGGGCGGTACTCCCGTCACCTGACCACTCGCCCGCACGGGCGCACCTTATGTATGGTGTGGACATCGTCCGGGGGGTCGGACGGTTCACCGGGGGGGAATCGAACATGACGGGTCTGATCGATTGGACGACCGACTACGACATCTTCGACCGCGGGTACATCGAGAATCCCTTCGGGATCTGGGACGACCTGCGCGAGCAGTGCCCCGTCGCCCGCACCGAAAGGTGGGGAGGGTCGTGGTTGCCCACCACCTACGAGGACGTCACCGGCATGGCCCGCGATCCCGAGCGCTTCTCCTCGAGAGAGGTGCTCGTCGTTCCCCGGGCGCTGAGCGGCGGATACGGCGACTCGGCCATCTCGGCACCGATCGGCGTGGACGCCCCGATGCACACCTACACCCGGCGTCGACTGCTGCCCGCGTTCTCCCCGAAGGCGGTCGACCGCCTCGAGGTGTTCACGCGAGCCTGGTGCCGCGAACTCATGGACGGACTCGCCGGTCGTGACGAGGCCGACATCGCCGTGGAGTACGCCCAGTTGATCCCCGCCCAGGTCATCGCGACGATGCTCGGCGTGCCCACGACCATGAAGGACGACTTCACGCGGTGGGTGCGGATGTCGCTCGAGACGGGTCTCACGAATCCCGAGATCCGACTGCAGGCGCGCGAGGAGATCCAGGCCTTCTTCATGTCCGAGATGAACTCGCGCCGTGCGAACGGCCTCGGTGACGACCTCATCAGCGAGTTGCTCACGGCGGAACACGACGGAGAACCCTTCCCCGACAATCTCATCCTGGGCATGTGCGGGCTGCTCCTCGTCGCCGGTGTGGACACCACGTGGAGCGGAATCGGGTCGTCCCTGTGGCACCTCGCCACCCATCCCGAGGATCGGCGCCGGCTCGTGGAGGAGCCCGAACTCATCCCGTCGGCGGTGGAGGAGTTCCTGCGGGTGTACTCACCGGTCACCATGGCGCGCATCGTCAACGAGGACACCGAGTACAACGGGTGCCCGATGAAGGCCGGCGACCGGGTCCTCATGGCGTTCCCGGCAGCCAACCGCGACCCGGCGCATTTCGATCGTCCCGACGAGGTCATCATCGACCGCGAGCACAACCGTCACGTGGCCTTCGGTGCGGGAATCCACAGGTGCGTCGGGTCGAACCTCGCGCGCATGGAGATGCAGGTGGCCATCGAGGAGTTCCTCGCGCGAGTGCCCGATTTCGAACTGAAGGCGGACGCCGAGGTCAACTGGGCCGGCGGTCAGGTGCGCGGTCCGCGCAACGTGCCGGTGCGGTTGCTGACGAAGAATCCCCGCTGACGCGTGTCGGTCAGTCGCTCTTCGCGGTGAACGAGCGATAGGCGGCGAGGGCACGCGGCCCGTACACCGTGCCAGGTCCCCCGCTCATCGAGATGGCCACGCCGATGGCCTCGGCCACCTCGGCCTCGGTTGCTCCGTTGGTCGCCGCTCCGCGGGCATGCGCGGCAATGCATCCGTCGCAGCGCACGGCGATGGCGACAGCGAGGGCGATGAGTTCCTTCGTCTTTCTGTCGATTGAGCCCTCGGCGAAGGCGGCCTCGTGCAGTTTGCCGAAGCCCTCGTAGACGCCGGGGATGAGGGCGCGCAGTTCGCGCCCGAGGGGGGCGAGTTCGGCCAACAGGCCGCGTCCGTGGTCGTGGGTGTGGTCGCTCATGATGCGAGTCTGCCCGTTCGGACTCACTCGATCGCGGCGAGACCGTCGACATCGGCGACGGCCAGCAACGAGCGCTCCAGCATGTCGCGCACGAGGCTCTGGCCGCGCTCGTTCATCGTCGTGTACGACGGCCACAGTGTCACCGAGTACGTGGCGCAGAACACCACGACCACACGGTATTGGCGCCACATCTCCTCGCGGTCGACGGTGATGCCGTTCGACTCGAGGCGGGCGCACCAGTGGTCGACGAGTTCGCGGTCGTGACCGCGCCGCACCTCGGTCGGCAGGGACTGGCTGACGAGATAGCCGACGTCGTAGATGCCACAACCGTTCCCGACGATCTGGAAGTCGAGAACGACCGGGTCGTCGCCGTCGAAGAGGATGTTGTCGGCCCGGTAGTCGCCGTGGCACATCGTGCGCGGCGACATGAGGGTGTCGAGCATCCAACTCACCTTCGTCGGCCACATGTCGCCGATCGGGGCGATCGACGACGGAACGATGTGGGGCGCGTGCTCCATGACCACGGGCCACCCGCCCTGCCACAGCATGGGCAGCACAGCGTGGTACGTGGGGTTCGAGAGCGGCTGGAAGGTGCCGGCGAGTTCGTCGAGGACGGGGCTCTCCCACCACAGGGCGTGGAAGTCGGCGAGCTTGTCGAGGAGCACCTTGGCCTCCTCGAGGGTGACGCCCTCCAGCTGGTCGATGGTGCGCATCGCACTGACATCTTCCATCACCACGGTGAAGTCGGTGCCGGCGGTGTCCATGGCCTGGGCGTAGCAGCGCGGCGTGCGGAACGGCGCCCGCGCGGCATGGTCGCGGTAGAAGACGATCTCGCGCACGTACAGGGCGAGTGCGTCGGCGGTGAAGCGCTGTGTGGGGTCGCTGGTGGGGAACTTCACCACGAGCGAGGTGGGCGCCGAGGTGGGCCCCGAGTACGTCGGCACGACCTTCATGAGGATCGACAGCATTCCGACTCCGTCGCCGATGCGCTCGAGTGCGACCGAGGCCACGTTCACGTCCCCTGTCAGGTCGCCGGTTCCCCGGAGGATTCCCTGCACCCATTCGGCCGTGATGTCGTTCTCGGTGCGGACGAGACCGAGACCGGATTCGTTGAGATCCACTATGGACATGTTTCTTCCCCCTGTGCCGGCGCGCTTCCCCCGCGCCGGTGGACCGACACTAACCCCGTCGTATCCCGCCGGGAAAGGCTGTCGGGGCTACTGCTTCCCCATCTCCGAGCGCAGCTCCACCCCGGCGTCGGGGGAGGCTTCGCGGCCGAGGATGTCCACGATGATGCGGTCGATCGTCCCGGTGAAGCGGAACGGCGTGGCGTAGGTCGTCGCCACCGGGGCGATGAGGTCGCAGCCCACGTTGAGCGCGTTGAAGGGCATGAAGCCGCGGATGATGCGCGGGATGTCCACGACCCCGACGGTCGCGCCGTCGAGTGTCAGTTCTCCGCGGCCCGACTTCTTCTCCACGCGCGCCAGGGTCCACACGAGGGAGTGGTCACCCGGTGCGAGGGGAGTCGTGCCGCGGATCTCGTGACGTTCCTGGGGGAAGTGGTAGTGGAAGCAGGGAACGCCGTCCTGCACGAACATCGACCAGCCGCCCCATCTGTCGCCCTCGGAGGCGAGGACTCCCTCGCATCCGCCCGCCGGGACGGTGAAGCGGGCTTCGATGCGGTGGCTCGTGTTCGGCAGTCGTGGCGCGGCATCGGAGGGGACGAGTTCGGTGCCGGGCCACAGCACGAAGTTCTTCCTCACGGGACGACTGCGACGTCCGAAGCCGCTGCGGTCGTCGAGGGGCAGCACCCCCCATTTCTCCGCCTCGCTCCACCACAATTCGACGAGCTCGGCCAGTTTCCCCGGATGTTCCGCGGCCAGATCGACCGACTCGGAGAAGTCGGTGTTCAGGTCGTAGAGCTCCCACTTGTCGTCGTCGAAGGAGGTGAGCGGCATGTGGATGGTGACGGCCTTCCAGCCGTCGGCGACGATGCCGCGGTGACCGAGCATCTCGAAGTGCTGCACCTTCTTGTGCGTCGGCCCGGTCGGCGAGGCGAAGGTGTAGGCCATCGAGGTGCCGTGCACCGGCATCTGGACGACCCCGTTCACGCTCGCGGGTGCGTCTATGCCGAGGACGTCGAGCACCGTCGGCGCCACGTCGCTCACGTGGTGGAACTGGTGGCGCAGAGTGCCACCAGAGCCGGCAGGCAGACCGGTCGGCCAGTGAAGGATGAACGGATCGCGCACGCCGCCACCGTGGGTGTTCTGTTTGTAGAACTTGCACGGCGTGTTCGCGGCCATGGCCCATCCCACCGGGATGTTGTTGAACCACTGTGTCTCACCGATCTCATCGATGTGCTCGAGCGACTGCTCGAGGGTCATCCGGGCGCGTTCGAAATAGCGGCCCTGGTGCAGCGTCCCGAAGGGGCTTCCCTCCTGCGAGGCGCCGTTGTCGCTCATGACGACGAAGATGGTGTTGTCGAGTTGCCCCATGCGCGCGAGCGCGTCGCGGAACCGACCGATCTGTTCGTCGGTGTGGGTGATCATGGCGGCGTAGGCCGCCTGGAAACGCACGAAAAGGCGCTTCTCGTCGTCGCCGAGCTCGTCCCAGGCCACGACTCCGGGATTGCGCGGCGGCAATTGCGTGTCGGCAGGGATGATGCCCATCGCCTTCTGGCGCGCGATGCGGTCCTCGCGCGTGCGGTCCCAGCCCTTCTCGAACACCGGCACGTAGGGCTCGATGAGGTGCTTGGGGACGTGGTGGGGCGAGTGCGCCGCCCCGAAGGCCATGTACATGAGGAAGGGCTTCTCTGGTGCCACGGACTTCTGGCCGGTGACGAAACCGATGGCCTTGTCGACGATGTCGACGGTGAGGTGGTAGTCCTCGCGGTCGGGCGGTGCGAGATGGTGGTTGTCCTCCGTGAGGAGCGGCTCCCAGTGGTTCATGGCGCCGTCCATGAATCCGTAGAAGCGATCGAATCCGCGCTGCGTCGGCCATTCATCGAAGGGTCCGGCCGGGCCGGTGTGGTGCATGGGGGTGAGATGCCACTTGCCGACGGCGAACGAGTTGTACCCCGCGGGGCGCAGCATCTCGGGCAGCATCGCCGATTCCTTGGACACCCGTCCCCGGTATCCGGGATACCCCATGTCCCAGTTGGCGAGCGTTCCCATCCCCACCGTGTGGTGGTTGCGGCCCGTGAGGAGGGAGGCGCGCGTGGGGGAACACAGCGACGTGGTGTGGAAGTTCGTGTAGCGCAGACCGGCGCCGGCGAGGGCGTCGATGTTCGGGGTCGAGATCTCCGATCCGTAGCACCCGAGGTCCGAATACCCGACGTCGTCGAAGACGCACATCACGATGTTCGGCGCACCCTCCGGTGCCACCGGGTCGCCCGGCCACCACGGCTCCGACTCGGCCATCGTGCGCGCGATGCGCCCCTTCGTCTCCTCCGGCATGGTTCCTCCCCCCGATCGGAACGCCGACCCTAGGCGACGCTCACACGCAGCGGTTCACCGTGGAGCCGACGTGCTCGAGTGTCGACACCACGACGTCGCCGGGAGCGAGGAATCGCTTCGGATCGCGGG
>JAULXU010000083.1:0-3290 GCA_032118285.1 Ilumatobacteraceae bacterium | reverse complement strand
TGCGCTCGGCGAACAGCCGGATCGCGAGCGCGTCGCCGTAGGAGGCGATGACGGGCACGGCGTCGCGGATGTGCTCGGCGGCGCGGCCGTCCATGACGATGCCCGAGCGGGTCTCGAGGCCGTGGATCGACATGTCCGGCGAGATCATGAAGCAGCCGCCGCCGAGCCGGATCATCGCCGACTGGAACGACGCCAGGAGGGCGTCGGTGAGCGCGCCGCTGCCCCCGACCGGTCGTCCGACGCTCTGAACGTGCCTCAGGGCGAGTCCCAGAGCTCCGAGACCGGTCCCGGGTGTCTCGGGAGACACGCCCCACACGACCGGCCCCTCCACCATCGCTGCCGCCGGCACGGCATCGTCATCGAAGAAGGCTCTCATGACCTCGCTCGCGGACAGCCTGCTCATCCGCAACATCGACGCGGTCACGGAGGGCCCGGCGGCCAGGGCACGTGCGATTAATCGCCCGCGTCGTGGTCGACCCGCCGCAGCAGCCACGACGAGACGCGCGAGAGGCACCATGGTCTCTGCGTAGCGCCGATAGTTCCGCACCTGGGAGGGGTGCACCCTGTCGAGTGCGTCGAGCGTCGCCTCGAGGTCGTGGTGCATCTCCCACATGCGGCCCGAGGTCCAGTCTCCGTTGATCTGGGGAGGATCGATGTCGATGTAGCGGAGTCCGTGGGAATCCAGATCGAGCTCCTCGGCGATACCCGTGGTGCGGAACGCCAGATGATCGCAGTTGCAGATGTTGACTTTCGCGCCCGCGAACGTCTCGGTCGAGGCGGTTCCACCGACCGTCTCTCGAGCCTCGAGGAGGAGGACTGCGAGGCCGGTTCGTGCGAGGTAGGCCGCGGCAACGAGACCGTTGTGTCCGGCCCCGACCACGACCACGTCGAAGTCGGCCTTGCCATGTCCAGTCACGGGTCCATTATCCCATCATCGCTAGGGTGGAATGCATGACCCGGAAGTCCAGAAGGTTCGACGAGTTGAGGGCTCCGGAGGTCGATTCGCGACTTTCCGAATCGTCCGTGGTGGTTCTTCCGCTCGGTGCGATCGAGCAGCACGGTCCCCATCTGCCGCTGAACACGGATCTCGTCGTCGCGTCGGCGGCTGCCGATGCCCTCGTGGAGCGTGCGGGGGCCGAGTGGGATGCGTGGCTGCTCCCGCCCCTGGCCTACACCAAGTCCAACGAGCATGCATGGGCCGCGGGAACCGTCTGGCTGTCGGCGACGACCATGCTGGCCGTTCTCGACGACATCGGACGCTGCATCGCGGCGACCCCCGCCCGCAAGATTCTGTTCCTGAACGGTCATGGCGGAAACAGTGCACTGGTGTCCCTGGCGAACAGGGAGCTCCGTCTTCGTCACGGTCTGCAGACCTTCCTTGCCCACCCCCATGTGCCGGCCGACCAGGGCGGAGGTTCCCATCCCTCCGAGCTGGGGATGGGTGTGCACGGCGGCATGGACGAGACCTCTGTGATGCTTCATCTCCGGCCCGACCTCGTCGACATGTCCCTCGCCGTTCGGCGCGTGCCGGAGGGACTGCAGGACAACCTTCACGTCAGGTTCGGTGGGTCCGTGCCCTTCGGTTGGCTTTCCCATGACTTCTTCCCCGAGGGCATCATCGGGGATCCGACAGGGGCCACGGCAGATGCGGGTTCGGCGATGTTCGCCGGGGCCCTCGATGCCCTGACGGCCGCTCTTGCCGAGATCTCTCGGTTCGACTTCGGTCGCTGAACGCAAGAAGGGGAGGAGCCCTTTCGGGCTCCTCCCCTTGCTTCGCGAGTCGCGTCAGCCGAGCGTGACGCTCGGATCGATGTAGTCGTTGGTGACGAGGTCGGCGGCGGTCAATCCCTGCTTGGGCGTCGAACCGATCGCGCTGTACACCTTCACGGCCTTCTCGATAAATGCGGTAACACGGTCGAGGTCGAAGGAACCGAGGGTGCCGTCGGGGCCGTTGGCCACCAACTTGTCCTCCTGCATCTTCACGACGGCAGCGGCTGCCTGCTCCGCGGTGTAGGCCCATCCGTTGTTGATGGTCGCCACCGCGTCCACGATGAGTGCGTTGGTCGCCTCGGGGGAGGCGACGTAGTTGCGCTGCGCCCGCTGGACGATCGGCACGAGCAGCTTGAGACAGGCGTCGTTGGACTCGATGGTCTCGGGCTTGCCTCCCAGGGACTGGGCGTATGCGGTCCAGCCGGCGTCATGGACGTACTGGTAGGCCACGTCCTTCTTCCACTGCTCGAGGACATTCTTGTAATAGAACGGCTCGGAGGTTCCGAAACCCTGCTGGGCCGACTTTCCGCCATCGGCGATGAAGGATGCCGGCAGACCGTCATATGTTCCGTCGACCTGAGCCTTGTCGAGAATGCCCTCCTGGAGCAGGTAGTCCATGTAGGCCGCACCGTCGAAGTAGCGCACCTTGGCTTTCGTCGCCTTGAGGTCAGCGATGGTCTTGACCTCCGGATATGTCTCCGGATCCCACATGACGATCTGGGGGTTGATGTTGAACGGGGCCACCACGGCAACCGTCGGGAACTCCCCGGAAAGGTCGACGGCCTCGTCGGTGCTCACGAAGCCGAGCATGATCGCCGGGTCCTGGTACAGAAGCGAGGTCACACGCTGGTAGCCGATTGCCGGACCGCCCGAGCGAACCTCGACGCGCACACCCGTGGAGACGTCTCCGTCGACGAGGGTTCCGGACACACGGGCCTGAGCCGCATCTACGGCGTAGTCGTCACCGATGAGTTCGTACAGGAAGCCGTGTTCCGCCTCGGGATTCCAATCCGTCTGGAAGACGACGGTATCGGGGCAGACCCCGCTCAGCGCACCCTCCGAGGGTGCAGTCGTTTCGGTGGAGCTTCCGCCGTCGCCGCACGCGGCGAGAGCGAGTGCCCCGGTGACGAGAAGTCCGGTGAGGGCTCTCTTCTTCATGGTGTCTCTCCTGTGGGTTGATGGGGCCTATTGGCCCCGGTTCGTGACGTGCCACTTCCCGATGACTCTGCGAGAGAGCCATCCGAAGAAGAGGAACACCACGAGACCGAGTGCGCTCGCCAGGATGATGGCGGCGATGAGTTCAGCACCCCAGAGCTTCGACCGGTACAGATCGATCTGGGCACCGATGCCGACGGTGCCGCCCTGACGGAAGTAGATGTCGCCGACGACCGCGCCGATGACGGCCAGCCCGGCGGAGATGCGAAGTCCGACGAAAATGTTCGGCAGGGCAGCGGGAATCTGGAGTTTCCGCATACGGGTCCATCGCGACGCCCCCTGCAGGGTGAAAAGTTCGTGTTGGC
>JAULXU010000082.1:0-5128 GCA_032118285.1 Ilumatobacteraceae bacterium | reverse complement strand
CGGCGGTGTGAGGAATCAGTGCCACCTCGAAGGTGTCCTCGCCGAGGCTGAACGCGGTGAGGCTCACGCCATCCACCGTGACCGAGCCCTTCTCAACGAGATAGCGCATCAGTCCGGCCGGAATCCGGACGACGAGTGCCGGCGCGGGTGAGACCACCTCGCCCACGGCGTCGACGTGGCCGAGCACCACGTGTCCTCCGAAGCGGCCGTCGGCGCGCATCGGGCGTTCGAGGTTGACGGGGTCGCCGGGGGACAGGGCGCCGAGGTTGGTTCGGGACCATGTCTCGTCGGACACGTCGGCTTCCCACCAGCCCTCGCCGGTCGAAACGAGGGTGAGGCAGCAACCATTGACGGCGATCGACGCCCCGAGACCGGAATCGGTCAGCACCTCGCGGGCGGCGATGCGCAGGCGGGCCCCGTTACGGGCGAGGACGGAGCCTTTTTCCTCCACGATTCCCGTGAACATGGCCCGAGACTAACCCCGCGGGAGGTTGCGGCATCCGCCCGTGCTCCATAGCCTGAAGGGGTCCACGCGGGCTCCGGCGCGCGTGTGATGCCGGGGACCAGTTCCGCGGCGACCTCACTTTTCGAAAGAGGCTTTTCATGTCGAAGAACGACACCATCTCGGCGTATCGCCAGCACGGCACCGACACGGGTTCACCCGACGTCCAGATCGCGCTGCTGACCGACCGAATCAACCATCTGACGGACCACCTGAAGACCCATCCGAAGGACCACCACTCACGTCGTGGCCTTCTGATGCTCGTCGGGCGTCGTCGTCGCATGCTTGACTATGTGAGGGACCGCGACGTGGCCCGCTACCGCGAGCTCGTGGCCAAACTCGGCCTCCGTCGCTGACCCACACAGACCCCCGCCGACCGTCCCAACACCAACGTCGTCGGTTGTCAGTCGATTCTCCCGCGCCCGGGGCGCGGGGGGGCCGACTGGGAACCGGCGTGTGACGGGCGGGGATCACCACCCACAACACACAAAGGAAACATCCCATGGCTGACGCACTCCGCGTGTCGGGCCCCGTTTCGGGCACCGACAAGTCCATTTCATTCGAGACCGGAAAGCTGGCGACCCAGTCGCAGGGCGCCGTTCTCGCCACGATCGGACGCACAACCGTCCTTGCCACCGCCAACGCCGCCAAGGGCGTTCGCGATGGCATCGACTTCTTCCCCCTGACCGTCGACGTCGAGGAGCGCGCCTATGCGGCGGGCAAGATCCCCGGCGCCTTCTTCCGCCGCGAGGGCCGTCCCTCCGAGCAGGCGATTCTCACCTGTCGCCTCATCGACCGTCCGCTGCGTCCCGCATTCCCCGACGGGTACCGCAACGAGACTCAGGTCGTCATCACCGTGGTGGGCGTCGACATGGAGAACCCCCACGACGTCATCGCCATCAATGCCGCCTCGGCGGCGCTCATGATCAGCGGCATCCCCTTCGAGGGTCCGATCGGTGCCGTGCGCCTCGCCTACAGCCAGGACGGCGAGTGGATCGCCCACCCGACGTACGCCGAGGGCACCTCGGGCACCTTCGAGATCGTCGTCGCCGGCCGCGAGCTGGACAACGGCGACGTCGCCATCATGATGGTGGAGGCCGGAGGCACCGAGAAGGCGTTCGACTACTACGCCGACGGTGCGCCGAAGGTCTCCGAGGCGGTCATCGCCGAGGGACTCGAGACCTCGAAGAAGTTCATCAAGGACTCCATCGCCCTGCAGCGCCAGCTCGTCGCGAGCGTGGTCGCCACCCGCGGCGCCATCGCGCCGCTGTCCTACACGCCGGTGCTCGATTACCCCGCCGAGGTGTTCGCCGCCGTCGAGCGCGTCGCCGCCCCGAAGCTGGCCACTGCCATCACCATCGCGTTGAAGGCGGACCGCAATGCCGCCACCGACGCCGCCGCCGCCGAGACGGTGGCCGAACTGTGCGGCGAGGGCGCCCCCTTCGCAGGCCAGGAGAAGGCCGTGAAGGAGGCCGTGCGCAGTCTCACGAAGAAGCTCGTGCGCAAGCGCGTCGTCGAGGAGGGCATCCGCATCGACGGACGCGGCCCCCGCGACCTGCGTCCTCTGTCGTCCGAGGTGGGCATCCTGCGCACCGCGCACGGAACGGGCCTCTTCCAGCGCGGAGAGACCCAGGTCATGAACGTGTGCACCCTGGCCATGCCCCGCATGAACCAGATGCTCGACACGCTCGGTCCCGACGACTCGAAGCGCTACATCCACCACTACAACATGGCCCCGTGGGCCAACGGTGAGACCGGCCGCGTGGGTTCGCCCAAGCGCCGCGAGATCGGCCACGGTGCGCTCGCCGAGCGCGCCCTGCTGCCGGTGGTGCCGAGCCAGGAGGAGTTCGCCTACTCCATTCGTCTCGTATCCGAGGTGCTCTCCTCGAACGGCTCCACTTCGATGGCCTCGGTGTGCTCCTCGAGCCTCTCGCTCATGGACGCCGGCGTGCCCATCAAGGCGCCCGTCGCCGGCATCGCCATGGGTCTCATCTACGCCGAGGGCAAGTACCTCACGCTCACCGACATCCTCGGTGCCGAGGATGCGTTCGGTGACATGGACTTCAAGGTGGCCGGTACCTCCGACGCGGTGACCGCGCTGCAGCTCGACACGAAGATCGACGGCATCCCCGCCGACGTGCTCGCCGCCGCGCTTGCCCAGGCCCGCGATGCCCGCATGGCGATCCTCGACAACATGGCGACCGCCCTGTCGGCACCCCGTGCCGAGGTGGCAGAGACCGCTCCGAAGATCGTGTCCTTCACCATTCCGCTCGACAAGGTGGGAGAGGTCATCGGTCCCAAGGGCAAGGTCATCAACACCATCCAGCAGGAGACCGGTGCCGACATCGGCGTGGACGACGACGGTGCCACCGGCATCGTCACGATCGGATCGCCCGACAACTTCCGCGTGGAGGAGGCGAGGGCCCGCATTCTGGCCATCGTCGACCCGCCGACGGCGGAACTCGGGAAGATCTACGACGGTCGCGTCGTGTCGATGACCAAGTTCGGCGCCTTCGTGAACATCCTTCCGGGACGCGACGGCCTCGTGCACATCTCGAAGCTCGGGAACGGCCAGCGCGTGAACAACGTCGAGGACGTGCTCGAACTGGGCCAGGAGATCAAGGTCCGTGTCGACGACATCGACGACAAGGGCAAGGTCAGCCTCACCCCGGTCGGCCCCGACGGCGAGGACCTTCCCGGTGGCGGTGGCGGTGGCGGTCGCGACCGTGACCGTGGCGACCGTGACCGTGATCGTGGTGGAGACCGTGACCGCGGTGGACGCAGCGATCGTGGTGATCGTGGTGGACGCAGCGATCGTGGTGATCGTGGTGGACGTGACCGCGGTGGAGACCGTGATCGTGACCGTGACCGTGCGGGCGATCGTGACCGCGGTGGAGACCGTGATCGTGACCGTGACCGCGGCGGAGACCGTGACCGTGGCGGCAGTCGCGGTGGCGACACCCCCGTGGAGGTGTCTTTCGAGGCCGAATTCGACAACGAGATGCGCTCCGAACTGGGCGATCTCGGGCCGAGCGGCTCCGAGCAGCCGCGCCGTCGCCGCTAGAGCAGCACGGGTACGGTGACCCCGTGATCAGGGTGGGAGTCGTCGGAGCCGCGGGGCGCATGGGCGCCGCCGTGTGCGACGCGGTCCACCTGGCCGACGGACTCGAGCTTGCCGCCGCCGTTGACATCGTCGACGGCGGCGGTGCCGTGCACGGCCTGACGGTGGCCACCGACCTTCGTGCCCTCGCCGAGGCGCATTGCGACGTGGTCGTCGACTTCACCGTGGCCGAGGCCGCCCGCACGACCCTTCCCTGGCTGGCTCTTCACGGCATGCACGCCGTTGTCGGCACCACCGGTTTCACCGACGACGATCTGGCCGCCTTTCGTCGGGCCTTCACGGGGAGCAACTGCGTGGTGGCGGCCAACTTCGCCATCGGAGCAGTGCTGCTGATGAGGTTCGCCGAGATGGCGGCCCCGCACTTCGACACCGTGGAGATCATCGAGTACCACCACGACGCCAAGGCCGACGCCCCTTCGGGGACGGCCATGACGACCGCGCGACGCATCGCCGCGTCGAGCGACGCATGGGCCGAGGACCCGACCCGCGACGAGGTCCTGCCCGGCTCGCGCGGCGGCAGGGGGCCGGCCGACATCCGCATCCACTCGGTGCGCATGCGCGGGATGCTCGCCCATGAGGAGGTCGTGCTCGGTACGCAGGGCCAGACACTGTCGCTCCGGCACGACTCCTACGACCGCACCTCGTTCATGCCCGGCGTGTTGCTCGCATGCCGCCGCATCGCCGACATCCCGGGCGTGACGGTGGGGCTCGACGCACTCCTGTAAGCGGTCGTCTCGTCTGGCTCAACGGGCCCTTCGGCGTCCGGTTCAGCCGAGCGAAGCGATGGTGGCGTCCGGTTCAGCCGAGCGAAGCGATGGCGGCGGCGTAGTCGGGCTCGCTGCCGATCTCGGGAACAAGTTGCGAATGCACGACGTTGCCCTTCTCGTCCGCGACGATGACGGCGCGCGCGAGAAGACCGGTGAAGGCCCCCTCGTTGAGCGCGACACCGAAGGACCGCCCGAAGTCGGTGCGGAACGAGGACGCGTTGCGCACGTTGGAGAGCCCCTCTGAGCCGCAGAAACGGTTCTGGGCGAAGGGAAGGTCGGCGGACACGCACAGCACGACGGTGTTGTCGAGGCCGCTCGCCAGTTCGTTGAACTTGCGGACGCTGGCGGCGCAGGTCGGAGTGTCGACGCTCGGAAAGATGTTGAAGATCACGCGGGTGCCGGCGAGGTCGTTGTTGCCGAACTCGGACAGCTTGGAGTCCGTGAGAGTGAAGGTCGGGAGGGTGGCGCCTTCTGAGGGAAGGTCGCCGGAGGTGTGGACGGGATTGCCGCCGAAGTGGGTTGTTGCCATGGGGGCGAGCCTGTCACCTCCGAGCGACGATGCCAACCTTGCATGATTTCGACGCCGGAATCCCCGACGACCTCGGCACGTGTGTCACGCCGGGGGGCGGTCGTCCTCATCGGGGTCGATGGGCGGGGTGGGCACGCCGCGCCTGGCCGTCTGGGCGAAGCTGAGGGCGAACAGACCGCCCACGATACACCACTGGTAGCGGTTCACCC
>JAULXU010000081.1:0-2921 GCA_032118285.1 Ilumatobacteraceae bacterium | reverse complement strand
GGTATGCCACCGGACGACCGGTGGCCAGGGCCTCGGCGAGGGTGATGTCGTGGAACGGGCACGGACCCCCCGAGCGCGTGCACAGCGGGTCGACGCCGCGGTTGTCGCGCAGCGTCGGAGTGTCGACGGGGGGAAGAGCGGAGCCGACGACGGGAACGGCGACGTCGGACGGATCCATCAGTTGGAAACCCGCCTGTCCGTCCGGTGCGTCGTCGATGGCGAGGAGGAAGGAACCCGTGGTGTCGACGTCGAACTCGAAGAGCCAGTAGGGCTGCTGGAGACCCTCTCCGTGGAGCGGAGCCGCGAGCCCGGAGGCGACGGTCGCGCCGGTGGCGGGGTCGATCACCGATGCCGTGAGCCGCTCGGGAAGACGGACGCGTCCGTCAGCGCCAAGGATGCCGCGGGAATCGGCGAGCGAGACGGCGAGTCGCACGCGGCCCGGAACGAGCGAGTCCGAGGGAAACCGCTTGACCACCTGCAGTTCGCCGTCGAGTCCGGCGAGGGGACCGGTGGCGGAAGACCCGCACGCCGCGAGGAGGACGCCGGCCGTCGCTCCTGCCGTGAGCACGAGGAAGCGGCGTCGGTCGAGACCGGTGGCGCTGAGGGTGGGCTCGGTCACGACCCCATGGTAGGTGGCTCTCCTTCGCGGTCATCGGGCGGGTCGCCTAGGGTGAGGGCATGGCAGCACCCGTGGGTCCCTACACACCGGTCGTGCGCGCGGGCGACTGGATCATCGTCTCGGGTCAATTGGGCATGAAGGACGGCGCGATCGTTCCGGGCGGCGTGGCGGAGCAGACCCGTCAGGCGGTGGCGAATCTCGCCGCGATGCTCGCCACCGAAGGTGCGACGCTCGCCGACATCGCCAAGACGACCTGCTTCCTCGTGGACATGGACACGTTCGCGGTGTTCAACGAGGCCTACGTGGCCGGCTTTGCCGGGGCGCGTCCCGCTCGAAGCACCATCGGCGTCAAGGAACTCCCGTTCGGGGGCGCCGTCGAGATCGAGGCCTGGGCCCACAAGCCCGCCACGAAGAAAGGCAACTGAGATGCCGGGTCCCCTCATCCTCGTCGCTGTCCTCCTGTTGTTCCCCGTGGTGGTCGGACTATCCACCGCCGCACTCGCGGGCATCATCGGCCATCTCCTGAACAGGGACGCCGACCTTCGTCACGAGGGCAGCGAGCTCCTCGAATCGAACTACTGACCTCGAGGGGGTCGACGTGATCATCGACCGGGCGGTATACGAGGGCGGGCACCGACTGGACGCCGGGGCTCCGCGCACGGAGCGCGCCTTCGCCTGGGTGGGCACCGTGGAGCCCGGCGACGGCGAACTCGCCGAACTCGCCGCCGATTTCGGTCTCGACGACTTCGACCTGGTGCGCGCCCGGCACCTGCGCCAACGCCCCCGAGTCGACGCCCGGCCGGACCACACCTATCTGTTCGTGCGCACCGCCTCCTACGACCCGGCCACGGAGCGCGTCGTCATGGGCGACCTCGCGGTGTTCCTGGCCGAGGGTTGGATCGTCACGGTCCGACACGGCGAGGCCCGGCCGCTGACCTCCCTCCGCACCGACCTCGAGGGCCATCCCGAGCGGCTGGCGGGCGGCCCCACCGTGGTGCTGGCCGAGATTCTCGGACGCCTCGTGCAGCAGTACGTCGAGGTGGCCGAGAAGCTGCGGGAGGACGTGGAGGACATCGAGGACCTCGTCTTCGACGACGAGATCCCCGCGCCCTCGACCAAGCTCTATTTCGTCAAGCGCGAGGTGGTCGAGTTTCGTCGGGCGGTCCTGCCGCTCCTCGAGCCGCTCCAGGAGATTTCGTCCGGGCATCTCGCCCATCTGTCGACCGGTCACCGCGACGAGTTCGTCCACATGTGCGACAACCTGCGCCGGGTCATCGACGAGGTGGAGGTTCTGTCCGCCCTCATGGACGCCGCGCTCGGCGCGAACCTCACACTCGTCCAGGTGCGCCAGAACGCCGACATGCGTCGCATCTCGGCATGGGTGGGCATCGCTGCAGTGCCCACGATGGTGGCGGGGGTGTACGGCATGAACTTCGAGCACATGCCCGAACTGGGGATGCGCTACTCGTACTTCGTCGTGATGGGAGTGTTGTGCCTCATGTCGCTCGGTCTCTTCCGGCTCTTCCGCCGCTACGACTGGCTGTAGCGCTTCGTCGCGTTCCGCGACCGTTAGCCTCGCGGGGTGAATCTGTACGGAGAAGTCGTCGTCACGATGCTCGTCATCCTCGACCCGCCCGGAAACGTGCCGATTTTCCTCTCCGTCACCCAGCTGCTCGACACCAAGGAACGCCACAAGGCGGCATGGCTGGCCTCGGCCACGGCGTTCCTCGTCATCTCGATGTTCGCCATCGGTGGTCGAACCGTGCTCGAGTACCTGAACATCTCGGTGCCCGCACTGCAGGGAGCGGGCGGGCTCATGCTCCTTCTCGTGGCGCTGCAGTTGCTCTACGGCAAGGGCGCCTCGGAGGACGCCTACGCGGTGGCCAGTCCCGAGGAGCGCACGTCGGTGGCCATGGTGCCCCTCGGCACCCCGCTGCTCGCCGGCCCGGGCGCCATCGTGGCGACGATCGTCTTCTTCGGACAGACCGAGAGCGTGGGCCAATGGTTCCAGGTGCTCGCCGGCATCTTCACCGCTCTCGCAGGGACCTTCCTCGCGCTGCGGTTCAGCGGGCTGCTGCAGCGGCTCGTGCGCCGGGAGGGCGTGGTGCTGCTGGCACGCGTGGCGGGCATGGTTCTGGCGGCCATCGCCGTTCAGATGATCGCCGACTCGGTCACCGCCTTCGTCGCCGCCGCCTGACCCTCCTCAGCGGCAGACCTCGAGCTCGTACATGGGCACGGTGTCCCGCCGGAGCCAGAGATTTGCACCCACCTGGATGAACCACGGCGTCAGCCGACGCCTGTA